>CAYTAM010000044.1:0-9322 GCA_964435685.1 uncultured Methylophaga sp.
TTATTATGAAGGGTCATTTCCGAACAGATCTTGCATCTATGCGGAAGAGGCTAGGGGCTAGCGCTGAGGGCGTTTAAGGGTGCATTCCAAGAGGTCACGGGTATCAATACTGCCCACACTAACAGCTTGGGGTGGAAATAGTAACGATATTTCGGAGAGGATGTCGTGTCTTCTCTTCTGAATAAAAAATAACAGCAGACAAAATGAATTGTCATAATATTTAGTGGCAAATTTTGTGCGAGCGATGAAAAATTAGACTATAGCTAGCTCAAACTCTATTAATGTTGATATAACTATGAAACAAACAATAACAGAACAAGACATATCATTTAAAGGTGATTTCATTGCAGATTTAGCGGATCGTAAGCTTTATGATCGCGAAAAGTCTAGCGATAGCTGTGGCGTTGGTTTCATTACCCATAAAAACTCAGTACAAACCTACGATATTCTGCTTAAAGGTCATCAAGCGTTATGTACTATTCCGCATCGTGGCGGCATGAGTGCAGAAGGCATAGGTGACGGTGCAGGTGTAAATATTGATCTTTCGCAGCGCTTTTTTCGTAAAATAACGGGGGATGACGCGTTAGTACTAGGTAATTTTGGTGTCGCCAATTTTTTCTTACCTAAGCAAGCGGAGTATGAAGATGATGCCATTGCCTTGGTGGAAGAAAAGTTAAGAGTGTTTAACTTCCCCATTTTGCTATGGCGCGATGTTCCAGTAAATAATGATGTGTTAAATGATGCCAGTGTGCAAGCGCAATTGTCACTTAAACAAATCATTTTTTTACGTAGTAACAAGCTTGCTAAAGCAAGTTGGAATGAGTTTGATGCTGAAGTGGCGCACTGTTTACAAGCGATTGAAGATGTGTGCTACGACATGCCTGAGTTGGATGGTTTTTATCCCTGTTCAATGAGTGCTCGTACCCAAGTGCTTAAAGGGCGGTTAAACTCAAATGAGGTCATGCCATATTTCAATGATTTAAATGATCCTGACCATGAAATTCATTCGCTATTTTTCCACACGAGATTTTCAACTAATACTGAACCTGCCACGATGATGGCACAGCCATTTCGACGGATGGCACACAATGGCGAGTTAAATACCGATAAGAAAAACCGCTTATCAGAAAAAGCAATTGCAGCGCAACAAGGCAAAACGGTACACTTTCCTAAAGGTCAGTCAGACAGTGCGCGTTTAGATCAAACCATTGCCCGTCGCATTGTTGATGACGGTATCAATGTGGTTGAAGCTATTGTTGCAATGATGCCGCCGGCATGGGAAAACATTAGAAACCTTGATCCCGATGTTGCAGCGATGCTTGAATATTTTAGTTTGTATGAAGAAAAAAATGACGGCCCCGCGGCTCTTATTTTTGGTAATGGTCAGTATGTGGGTGCGCGACTGGATCGTTTAGGATTACGTCCACTACGTTTGATAGAAACCGAAGAATACCTAACAGTAATGTCTGAGGCTGGGCAAATTGATTTCCCGCCTGAAACCGTTATAAAACGCGGTCGTATTGAAGCGGGTGATATGATTTTCTGGTCACACCAAGAAGGTCGTGCCTATACGGGTGATCAATATTTGCAAAAGTTAGCTGCGCGCAAAAATTATAAACAACTATTAGAAAAAGCAGTGATTAATTTAGATGCTTTAGCCGATGTAGATCCATCGTCAATAGCGATAAATAAGGATCTGAACACCAATAATCAGCAGATTGCTTATTATCTGAATCAAGAAAGCTTTCGATTTTTATTAGATCCTATGCTTGAGACAGGCGCGGAGCGTGTTTATGCCATGGGCTATGGTTTGGCGCCTAATGCGTTGTCTAATAATGAAGGTGGTGTCAGCCAATACTTTAGCCAGCGCTTTGCCCAAGTAACCAACCCACCACTGGATAGTATTCGTGAAGCTGACGGCATGACTTTGCGGGTAGCATTAGGTGGAAAACCGGGCTTTGTGGAAAATCAGCAACAAATTATTGTGCAATCACCGGTGTTATTACAACAAGATTTAGCGAAGATATTAAACCAAAAAAGTGTTGCTACTCGTATTATAGCAATGACGTATCAGCCTAATTATACTAATGTAAAACGCAATGCCAGCCAGCTAGAATTGGCACTTGATAAGGTGTGCGATCAGGTTGAGAAAGCGGCGCGTGATAATGTTGGCATTATTGTATTGTCTGATCGTGACATAGCCACAGATAAGGCCGCTATTCCTTTATTACTGGCGGTAGCATCAGCGAATCAGCGATTAATAAAATGTGGCTTACGTTTTAACTCCAGCCTTATTGCGGATAGTGGGCAAATAGCGTCTACGCACGATGTCGCAACAACATTGGGTTTTGGTGCCTCTGCGATCTTCGCAATTAGTGCGCAAACGCGCGCGCAAGAGCTTGATGCTGCAACAGTAGATCAGTCGATGGCGAAGTTTAGGAAAGCAATCAACAAATCGTTGATGAAAACCATGGGTAAGTTTGGTCTTTGTACCGCTGAAAGTTATATTGGCGGTGAGTTTTTTGAAAGTAGTTTTTTAGATACCAAAGAGCCACATCTTAAACGTATTTTCCCTGGTATTGATGCGCCGGTGGGTGGTGTACATTTTATTGATATCGCTACTTCTAGTGCGAAGTGGCATGCTTTGGCGACCAAACAGGATCAAAAAGATTTGCCTAATCTGGGCTTGTTCAAAGAGCGAGGCGAAGGTGCAGGTCATAGCTTTGGCGTGGTATCTGTGCGTGAATATGGTCATATGTACAAAGAGAAAATTCTATACATTGAGCAAGATCAGCCGAAACATTTAAGACTATTAGGCGATGAAGGTTTAGGCAGTGATGATGCCTATCGTGACTTTGGCTATGAAGCGCGCACGCCTGAGCAGATTGACACTCATAAGATCACCCCAGGTTATGCCCAATTTGTCGCAGAGATGACCCAAGAGCGTCATAAGCGCCCAGCAACATTACGTGATGTGATGGCGTTACCGGTTGACATTTCCACTGCTCAAACCAAGCAAGAATTTGATCAATTATTAGCTAGCCAGAATATACGCGGCAATAATGTTTATGTTATTCGCGGATTGCGAGTTAAACAACAAAGACGAGGCGTTTTTAAGGTTTATTTTGAGTCTGATCAAACAGAAGATCCAACGCTTAATGGTGATGAACGCTTGATGCAGTTAAAGCAACATTTTGTGGCACGATTCCTAAATTCTGAGTATAAAATCTCACTACAAAAAGGTTATTTGTCGATTGCCGCTGCCCATCATTTTTTAAGTTATCTTCAATGTGTAAGATCAGCTCCCAAAGCACTAGATCTTGCTAGGGTACAGCCAGCACATGAAATCACCAAAAAATTTGCCTCAGGGGCGATGAGCTATGGTGCACTAGTCAAACCGGCACATCGTGCAGCAGCACAAGGCACCAATATTGTTGGCGGTTTATCAAATAGTGGCGAAGGTGGCGAGGAGCTTGCCCGTTCCAATAGTATTTTAGCCAGCAGGATCCGACAATTTGCCTCTGGGCGTTTTGGTGTTTGGGCAGGTTATTTAGCCGATCCTTTGCTTGAAGAGGTTGAAATAAAAATTGCTCAAGGTGCAAAACCGGGTGAAGGCGGACAGCTACCCGCCAAAAAAGTAACAGTAGAGATCGCTGCGATGCGGGGTGGAACGCCCGGTGTAGAACTTGTTTCACCGCCACCTCACCATGATACCTATTCGATTGAAGATCTAGGACAATTGATTCATGATTGTAAAGCCACCCGCCGTCGCGTTATTGTGAAATTAGTCTCATCAGAAGGCATCGGTACGATTGCAGTAGGCGTTGCTAAGGCAGGTGCTGATGTGATTAATGTCGCGGGTAATACCGGTGGCACCGGTGCCGCGCAGGTAACTAGTTTAAAACACACGGGGCGAGCGGCTGAAATAGGTCTTGCGGAAGTGCATAAAGCGCTATGTGAAAATGGGCTGCGTGACAAAGTGATCCTGCGTACTTCTGGAGCACATCAAATAGGAACAGATGTAATTAAGTCGGCTATTTTAGGAGCGGATAGTTTTGAGTTTGGCACGGCAGTATTGATGATGTTGGGCTGTGTGCAAGCTAAAACCTGTAATATCAAATGCCCAGTGGGTTTAACGACCAATCCTGAAGCCTATGATGGTGATGCGCGCGTACTAGCACAATATTATATGAACCTTGCTCAAGAAATACGTTTGCTACTTGCGGATTTAGGTTTTAGTAGTTTGGCTGAGATCAGGGGGCGTACCGACTTACTGCAGTTAATCGACCATGATAAAATGGTAGGTGAACTGGATTTACGAGGTCTACTCGCTGAAGTCGATACCGTTAAAGTTGAAGTCCCTGTTTATCTTCAAGCTAATTTTACAGTTGATGATGTTGCTTTGGAAGCTGTTCAAAAACAGATCTTCTCAGGCAAAAAATCATCTATTGTTTTAGAGGGTGAGGGCTATAAACTAAATAACCGAGATAAAACGGTGGGTGGTCAATTAGCGATAGATATTGAACGTGCGCTTAATTACGAATTGAATAAACAATCACTTAGTACGCTAAGTTCATTGCATACAGCCACTAATGGTCGCCGTTACTTTGGTGATGATGGTACTGTTCGCATCAACACGACGGGTAGTGCGGGTCAAAGCTATGGTGCCTTTACTATTGACGGCATGCATATGCATCACCAAGGTACCTGTAATGATGGCGTAGGCAAAAGCATGAGTGGCGGTATTATCTCGGTGAAGATCCCTGAAAATGATGGTGTAGATAGCGATCATCAAAATACTTTAATTGGTAATTTTGCTTTATTTGGAGCTGTGGGCGGAATGGTATTTATTAATGGCGAGGCGGGTGACCGTTTTGCCGTGCGCAACTCGGGTGCAATGGCAGTTATTGAAGGGCTTGGGGACTTTGGCTGTGAATATATGATCAATGGTAGCGTGCTTAATATCGGTGCATATGGTAAAGGGCTTGCCAATGGTATGTCGGGTGGCTATGCGTATCAATATGATCCTGAGAACCTTATTGACAGTCTCTATGATCAAAGTTCTGCGCGCTATGGTCGTATTACTGATGACAGTGATGAAGCGCGAGGGCATGAGATCTTTATTCAAACGATGCTTGAGCAACATATTCAAGCCACTGACTCTGCAAAAGCAAAAATGTTAGTAGCCAATTGGGCTGTTGAACGGGCAAACTTCTTGTACCTGCAACCGATAGCACTTGAACAAACACAATCTGCAGCATCGCTGCTTAAGTTGGGTCGCAAAGTGATAGTGGAAGAGCTATCGTTTGCAATGGCTGAATATCAAGTGGCACCACTTAAACAAGCATTTATTGAAGGTAACACCATTTTAGATGGTCAAGTGCCGGCCTATCAGGAATTAGACACGGGGCTAAGTTTTGAGTTACTCAATGCTTATGGTGTGTTGCGTATTGCAAAACAAACCGTGCATGCGGTGGCGAAGAAACAGGGTGTTGAGGATGTAAATCAGCACCTTGAAATAAAAGCAGCACAAAACCTTATCAAAACAGACGATTATGCCTTGCTGGAAGCACTCGCTAAAGAATGTAAAAAAGTATTAGAACACTACAGTGAAGAACAGTTGTCGATTATACTTGCTGACAAACGTATTAGAGACTATAAAAAGAGTTTAATTTTGCGTGATGTACAATCTGTCTATTCATTAGGCTCAACGGCGTGGATTATTGCCCAAGATCGTATTAACAAAGCAGCGATGGATCATATTCCAGATTTTAGGGAGCTAATAGCCGAACATTTAGTAAAAGCTGTATTAACAGCGAATAAAGCGGCTTAATATTCACTTTTACACCGAGATAAAGAGTTTACAGATTTATGTCAGACAAGAATATAATTGATACGCCTTTTAGTGAAGATCAACAACAATGGCTAAGTGGTTTTTTTGCAGGAGCCAACACCCGACTATTAAAACAAGCTGAAGGACAGAGTAACGCAAACACTCAATCTTTAACTGTTATTTATGGTACCCAAACAGGTAATAGTGAAAGCATTGGTGACGATGTTGTTGCGCTAGCAGGGGAATATGGCTTGTCTGCTCAATTGGTTGATATGGCGGATCTTGAACTTGAAAATTTTGCTGATATTGAGCGGATGTTGATTATTTGCAGCACTTATGGCGAAGGCGAGATGCCTGATAATGCCGAACTATTGTGGCAGGAGTTTAGCGAAGCAGGCGACCTTGATTTGAGCCAGCTAAATTTTTCAGTGCTGGCATTAGGCGATAGTTCTTATGATGAGTATTGTGAAGCAGGAAAACTTTGGGATCTACGCTTGGCAGAATTAGGCGCTAACCGCGTTGCTGATCGAGTAGATTGTGATGTCGATTTTGATGATGATGCCGAGGCATGGGTCAAAACAGCACTTGATGCGATTAAAGAAACCGGCAGTGCGCCTGCCGCCACTGTTGATATAAGCACAGCCAGATCACCCGCTAAAGAAAAGTCTAAATATAATCGTAAGAATCCGTTTGCTGCGAGCTTATTGATCAACAAAACGATTACGGGGGTCAACTCAAGCAAAGAAATTAAGCATTTTGAAATTTGTTTAAAAGGCAGTGATTTAAACTATGAGGCGGGTGATGTGCTCAATGTTATGCCACAAAATGATCCTGATCTCGTGGATGAACTGCTATCCGAGTTAGGCTTGTCAGCAGATGAGTTTGTGGGTGACCAAAACCTGCGAGAAGCGCTGATCAAAACGTATGATATCAAGTTACCTTCAGCACCATTTTTACAAGAAGTTACCAAGCAAAGTGGTGATGAGGCGTTAACGCGTCTGCTTGAAAACAATGACAAAGAAGCCTTAAACAGCTATCTTTGGGGGCGAGATATTATTGATTTCATCATAGATTTAAAACCAACATTCACAGCAGCAGAATTTATTGAGTTATTGCGAAAATTACAAGCACGAGCATATTCCATTTCCAGCTCATCGAAAAAACATCCAGATGAAGTACATCTCACCATTTCTAGCGTGCGTTATGAAAGCAATGGTAGAAAATATCAAGGCGTGGCGTCATGCTATTTAGCGGATCGGGTAAAAGATGATGAGAAGGTACTAGTTTATTTTAGCCCGAATACGGCTTTTCGCGTACCCGAGAACACCGATACGCCCATTATCATGGTTGGCCCAGGCACAGGCATTGCACCCTTTAGAGCTTTTTTAGAAGAACGCCAAGCCACCCAAGCCAAAGGCGATAATTGGCTGTTTTTTGGTGATCGCACCCAAGCCGATGATTTTATCTATCGAGATGAAATTGAAGCGTGGCAAAAATCAGGCCTATTAACCAAACTTGATCTGGCATTTTCTCGTGATCAAGAACAAAAAATTTATGTACAAACTCGGATGCAAGAAAAAGGTGCAGAATTGTTTGGGTGGCTAGAGCGCGGTGGTTATTTTTATATTTGTGGTGACGCGACCTATATGGCAAAAGATGTTGATAAAACCTTGCATGATCTTATTGAAGAACATGGCAAAATGGATGCAGATACGGCCATTGCTTACGTCAATGGTTTGAAGAAAGCCAAACGATATGTGCGGGATGTATATTAATGCCGCCTTAGCTAAATTAGTAGACAGAGGATTTAAACATCATGGCAGGACAAGATAAGCAACAAACAACACGGCAAAAAGCATTAGAAATAAATCTAGATAAGTGTAAATACGGATCCATCGTCGAAATTGGTGCAGGACAAGAAGTAGCTCGAAACTTTTTTCGTGCTGGCGGTGCAGCAGGAACGATTGCTAAAACAATGTCAGCGTATGATATGCAAGTTAGCGATGATATTTATGGTTTAGAAGAGTCTGGGCGATATGTGACCCATAGTCGTTTAATGAAGATGTTGGATAAAGAATTTTCATCCATGACCGAGCTATTAACACCTGTTCGCCATAAAAACACCACGTTCTTTTCATATGCTGCAACGGTTACTGCAAGGAGCTATCTACAAAAAAATGAATGCCATGGTTGGATAGGTGTGCGTTTGCAATTGTATCGTGGCGCAGCGCCGAGCGATGTTATTTTGCATGTTCGCATGCTTGATGATGATGGCAGTGCGCAGCAGGAGACCTTGGGTATTATCGGTGTCAACCTAATACATGCCGTGTTTAATCACTTTACTAATCCAAAGAAAATTATTGAATCTTTACTTGATAATTTAGGGCCTTGCCGTTTAGAAGTGGATATGATTAGTTTTTCAGGCCCTTATTTTGAAGACACTGAAAATAGATTGATGAATTTACACCTAGTACATAAAAGCTTAACCCATGCTGTTATGTTTAATGCAAAAGGTAAAATTCAAATACCGGGCGAGCGTTTATATAAAAAGAACATTTTAATTCTGCGCGGAACCTTTGCACCATTAACAAATATACATATTGATATGGTGGAATGTGGCCAACGATATTTTAATGAAACAGAAAATATTAGAGCAGATAAAACGGTTGTACTAGCAGAGCTAACCATGGCAAGCCTAACGGTTGGCGATAAAATTGATGATGCTGACTTTCTTGCTCGTGTTGATATGTTGAATTCGCAAGGGTATATGGTGCTGGTATCTAATTATTTGCGCTACTTCCGTTTACGTGCTTATTTCAGACGCTACACACAGCGGCAAATAGGGATGATTCTAGGGATCTCCAGTTTGAATGCTGTTTTCAATGAAGACTATTATAAGGGTATGGAAGGCGGGATCTTGGAAGCATTTGCAAAATTATTCCCAGATAATACCCGGCTCTATGTTTACCCATATAAAAATATAGAACGAGATGAAATAGTAACGGTTGATAATTTTAAAGCACCGCAACATCTACAGCATTTATATACCCATTTACTAGAAAATAACTATCTAGTCGGGCTTGCTTGTACAGATACCAGCTTACAAAGAGCAGGTCAAGCTAACATTTCTGCAGACATTAAAAAAGGCCGTGGTGACTGGGAAAGTTTAGTACCAGAGTCGGTTGCTGAAATGATTGTTGAGAAAAAACTATTGGGATTTTCTAACTGATGCGGTTATTATCAGTCCTGACTTCCGCACTTTTCCCCTTGAACCCCAGCAGAATAAGGATTGTAAAAAAATTGGGGCACTACTTTTTCAATATTTTTCCAAAATATAAGGGGTGTTAGATTTTTTAAGCCCCATTATTTGATAAATCTTTTTAGCATCTGCTTTAATCGGTGAAGGAATAGCATAACGAATGCCTTTTTTATCGCAGTTTAAAATACTGGTCTGCACCGATACCAGTAAGGTTCTAATCACTGCCGGTG
>CAYTAM010000045.1:0-9265 GCA_964435685.1 uncultured Methylophaga sp.
CGCGATATGTTGTGTTTTACGCTGAGGCACTCAGGTTTTGTGTGTGAGCCTGCTAGTGATGGCGAGGCAGGTTTAACGTGGTTAAAAAAGCAACAACCCGATTTGATTTTGCTTGATTGGATGTTGCCGGGCATTAATGGAGTTGAATTTATTCGTCGTCTGCGCGCTAATGAATTTCTGGCTGTTATTCCCGTTATTATGTTGACTGCCAAAGGTGAGAGTGAAGATATGGTTAAAGGTTTGAGCGTGGGCGCGGATGATTATATTAAAAAACCGTTTGCACCTACAGAATTGGTTGCCAGAATTAAATCGCTGTTACGCCGCTGTAATCCTCCTGAGTCGGATCAAGATGATCAACTTGAGATTTCTGGTTTGTTACTGGATCTAAAAAGCCATCGCGCCAGTGCCGATGGGCGGAGAATTGATTTAGGGCCTACGGAGTTTCGCTTACTACATTTTTTTATGAAAAATACTGAACGCGCCTACAGTCGTGGGCAGTTACTTGATCAAGTATGGGGTGATATGGTTTATATTGAAGAGCGTACGGTTGATGTCCATATTCGGCGTTTGCGTAAGGCGTTAGAACAGTCAAAGCACGATCATTTAATACAGACGGTACGCGGGATAGGTTATCGTTTCTCTGATGAGTAACAAAGCAGTATTTTGATGAACGCGGGTTATTGGCGACTGTTAATCATAGTCAGTTTGGCAGGGTTTGTCGGCTTGTTTTTTAATCAAATGTTACTGTTTATGTTAGCTGCATCCTTGCTTTATGCATTTTGGTTGCAGCAAAAATGGATCCAAATGTGGCAATGGTTACAAAAGCCCAAAAAGCATGAGCCACCTAGTGCGGAAGGTGTTATTGATGATATTTGCCGTCATATTGAAAGTGTCCGTTTACAAAATAAGTCACGCAAGAAAAAGTTAACAAATTATTTGAAACAATTTCAGGCGGCTACCGCTGCATTGCCCGATGCAGTTGTAGTATTAGGGCCGCAAAACCAAGTTGCATGGGCGAATACTGCAGCCAGAGAGTTATTAGGTATTTATTGGCCTCGGGATAGCCATATTCGGGTGCATAATTTGATCCGCGATCCTGCTTTTCAGAAATTACTGACAAGTTCGATAGCCAAAAAGAAATCAAAAGTAGTTGTGTCTCCCGTGAGTCCAAATTTATATTTAGAAATGAAGATCGTCAATTATATGGGTAATGGTCGATTATTGATTGCTAAAGATATGAGTCAAACCGTCAAACTACAACAAATGCGACGAGATTTTGTGGCAAACGTATCACATGAATTAAGAACACCATTAACAGTATTACATGGCTATTTAGAAACATTTACTAAAGATAGTCCAGCAGAAATGTGGCATTCGGCATTACCCGTTATGCGCCAACAAGCACAACGGATGAATTTAATCATTAGCGATCTTTTGGTTTTGTCACAATTAGAAATGGGTGAGAAACAGGTGAGGCATGATCCTGTTGATATCGGTGCATTATTGATGGCCGTTGCCGAAGATGCGAGACAGCTGAAAGAGTATAACAACCAACAGATTAAGCTTAAACAGGTGAGTGATGATTGGCTATTGGCAGATGCAAGCGAATTACATAGCGCAATCTCCAACTTGGTATTTAATGCGGTTAAATATACAGAAGCAGCAACAATAATTACCTTACGTTGGACTACGGGCAATAATAGAGCAAGCATTACAGTTGAAGATAATGGCATGGGTATTGAGGAGCACCATCTTGCACGGTTAACAGAGCGATTTTATCGTGTTGATAGTGGGCGCGCGCAAGAAAGGGGCGGCACAGGTCTTGGCCTTGCCATTGTGAAGCATATTTTAAAACGTCATAACGCGATCCTTAACATTAATAGTGAGGTGGGTGAGGGTTCCCAATTTCATTGTTGCTTTCCTAAAACTAGCGTTATTAAAAAAAAGAAGCCTTAAGTTTGTTCTTGTAATAAACTGTTTTTAAACAAAAATATTTAAATTCATAAGCATTGTAATATAACTGTAATATTTTATACATATCCTTGTAACACCTTAACGCGATACTGCTTTTTGTAATTTATCGTTACGTTAATTTTATTAGGAGTTAAACACTATGTTCAACAAAAAACTTGCAATCTTAGGCGCCGCGGCAACATTGGCATTTTCTGCTACAACATTTGCTACAGGGTTGCCTGATTATGAAAAAGTCAGTGGTATTTCGGGTAGTATATCTAGTGTAGGATCGGATACCTTATCTAATTTGATGACGCTTTGGGCTGAGGAGTTTAGAGGTGTATATCCCAATGTAACTATTCAAATACAAGCGGCAGGTTCATCAACCGCACCTCCTGCATTGACTGAAGGTACGTCAAGTTTTGGTCCAATGAGTCGTAAAATGAAAAATAAAGAAATAGCTTCATTTGAGGCTAGACATGGCTATAAACCAACGCTTATTCGTGTGGCAATTGATGCCTTAGCGGTTTATGTACACAAAGATAACCCCGTTGATGCTTTAACTATTCCACAAATTGATGCGATTTTTTCTGCAACACGTAAATGTGGCTACTCGGAAGATATCACGAATTGGGAACAAATTGGAACTGACCTAGGTAATATCCAAATTTTTGGTCGTAATTCAGTATCAGGTACTTATGGTTATTTTAAGAAAAAAGCATTGTGTAAAGGTGATTTTAAAGATACAGTGAATGAGCAACCGGGCTCGGCATCAGTCGTTCAAGGTGTTACTATGTCATTAAATGGTATTGGCTATTCAGGTATTGGCTATAAAACATCAGGTGTTAAAGCGATAGCAATAGCGAAAAAAGCAGATCAGCCATTTATCGCAGCGACTAAAGAAAATGCAGCGGATGGGACTTACCCATTATCACGTTATCTATATGTTTATATTAACAAAGCACCGAATAGACCTTTAGCACCAGTTGATCGTGAATTCATGACGATGATTTTATCAAAAATAGGTCAGCAAGTGGTGGTTAAAAGCGGTTATATTCCATTGCCAGCTTCAGTGGCAGCAAAAGAACTTGCAAAAATCCAATAAGTTTTTGGGATGATGGATTGAAGCGCCTCGCACTCTGTGTGGGGCGTTTTATTTTATGCCTCAAATAGAGTAGTTTTTGTTATGCTGAAATCGGCATTTCCAAGTCGTTTGGGTATATACCCAAATTACTTGAAGATGCAGATTTCAGAGTTTAGCACGAAGGTCAGAACAAGGCGCAATGTGAAGGCAATGACTAGTCCTTGTCGAGCATTGTAACGCAGTGCTGGCATTCGTGCTAAGCTCCCGCAGGGCAAGAGGATAAGCCATTATCTTCGTCGTTATAAATCCTTAAATGAGAATGACTCATTCTGCGGATTTATACCTAGAATATAATGGCTTCTTCTCTTGCTGAAACCTGCATCTTCAAGTAATTTGGGTATATAATCGCTATCATTCAAATTGCGGTTATTAACGTTAACGATGAATGATACTTGGTCTCAGTTTAATAGTGGTAGCTAGATTTATGGTTGAACAATCTTCTCAAGAAAGTGTATTGCCTGCTCCAGGATCGCCTGTTGCGCTTCGGCGTAGGGCGTGGCGTGAATTCAAAGATCGTGCGGCTAGATACAGTGTAGCTACCGGCGGCATGATGATTATTTTTGCCATTGCACTGATCTTTTTCTATTTGCTTTATGTGGTATTTCCGTTATTTAACAATGCTGAAATAGCAACGCATGCGCAATACAATACTAATGTTCAGAATGCAAGCCATGTGACATTGAATGAACATAATGATATTGGCTTAATGTTGACGATGCAAGGGCAAGCGCGCTTTTTTAATGCCAATAATGGGCAACTAATATTAGAGCCAGAATTGCCATTGCCGAGTGATAGTCAAATATCAAGTTTTGCTAAAGGAGCATCATCAACGGGTGTATTTGCCTATGGCTTTACAGATGGTCGTGCACTGATCTTTAAAGAAGAGCATAAAATTAGTTTTCCCAATGATAAACGTAAAATCACGCCATTAATTGAATTCCCTGCGGGTGAGGAGCCAGTGAGTGTTGATCCGCAAGGTCAAGTATTACAGTTATTAAGTGTGCAAAGCAGTGAACAACAAACCACGTTAGTGGGGATAACAGCAGATAATCGCCTTGTCTTAAACAGTTTAGTGCGACAACAAGATTTTATGGATGAAGATCTGTTCACTATTGAACAGACAACGGCAGAAATTGTATTGGCTGAAGATCGACAAGTAACACATCTGCATATAGATATTGACCAGCGTGATCTCTATTTGGCTGATGCGGATGGTTTTATTGCTTATTATGATATTACTGAACCACAATCACCGAGACTGGTGCAAAAAATTAAAGCGGTACCTACGGGTGTGGATATAACAGCCATGGCATTTTTGACGGGTGGCATTTCAATATTAGTGGGGCGGAGTGATGGTCAAATTGATCAGTGGTTCCCGGTGCGCGATCAAGATAATAACCACACCTTACATAATGTGCGGAGCTTTCATGATCAAGATACAGCAATTATAGCCATTGCTCCCGAACATGCACGTAAGGGATTTTTGGCTTTAGATAAACAAGGTCAAATAGGTATTTATCACACTACCGCGCACCGTACTATGCTAGTTGAGCCTTTAGTTGAAGGTGATAATGGCGTTATTGCCATTTCACCACGGGCTGATGGTTTACTTAGTTTGACTGCTGATGGGCAAGCAAAATTAACACTCATTGATAATGACCACCCAGAAGTATCTTGGCACTCATTGTGGCAACAAGTGTGGTATGAAAGTCGCGATCAGCCGGGATATGTTTGGCAGTCATCATCAGCAAGTGATGATTTTGAACCTAAATTTAGTATGCAACCGCTAACGTTTGGTACGATAAAAGCTGCATTCTATGCGATGCTGGTGGCAGTGCCACTAGCAATTATGGGCGCTATTTATGCGGCGTATTTTATGTCGCCAGGAATGCGTAGAGTCGTCAAGCCCACCATCGAAATTATGGAGGCATTACCGACCGTTATTTTAGGTTTCCTTGCTGGTTTATGGCTAGCACCGCTGGTGGAAGCTAATTTACCGGGGGTTTTTACCATATTGATCATGTTACCTATCATGACGATCCTCACCGCTTGGGGCTGGACAAAACTACCTAAGACATTGCGAGAACGTATCCCTGATGGTTGGGAAGCGGCCATTTTAATACCTATTGTTATTGCTGTTGGTATGTTTTCTATGATGGCAAGTCCAACGCTTGAGCTATGGCTATTTGGTGGGGATATGCCAAGATGGCTTAATGAAATAGGTATTGATTTCGATCAACGTAATGCATTGGTTGTCGGCTTAGCAATGGGGTTTGCTGTGACCCCCACTATTTTTTCCATTACAGAAGATGCTATTTTTGGAGTGCCCAAGCATTTAACAATTGGTTCATTAGCATTGGGGGCAACTCCGTGGCAAACCTTGACACGTGTGGTTCTGCTCACAGCAAGCCCAGGTATATTTTCGGCGGTGATGATTGGTTTAGGACGTGCCGTAGGTGAAACTATGATCGTATTAATGGCAACGGGCAATACGCCGATAATGGATTTCAATATTTTTGAAGGCTTCCGCGCTTTATCCGCCAATATTGCAGTTGAAATGCCGGAGGCTGCCGTTGCCAGTACCCATTATCGGATCTTATTCCTGACTGCCCTAGTATTATTTGGTGCGACCTTCATTTTAAATACCATCGCTGAAGTTGTTCGCCAGCGCTTGCGCACTAAATACAGTAGCTTGTAAACGAGAAAATTATGTCTAAACAATCACTTTCTACTTGGATTAAAAGCGGTAGCCCATGGATTTGGCTAAATGCAGGCGCGGTGAGTATCAGCATCGTGATGGTGGTGGGTTTGCTACTGTTGATTGCAGTGCGGGGTCTTGGTCATTTCTGGCCAGCCGATATAATGGAATTAAGCTACCAAGAACCGGGTGGCGAAGCTATTATGTTGATTGGTGAACTTATTAATACCGAGACTGTCAGTGCCATGCGGTTAAAAAGTACCGGTGTGGAATTGCCAGAAGGTCAAACCAGTGGTGAACGCTACTTATTGAAAATCGGCAACCGTGATTTTTTTGGATTAGATTTTCGCTGGATAAATGAGCTGTGGGTTAGTGAAATTAGTTATCCAGAACAAATAGTGGCTATTGAACGTCGAGAGTGGGGAGATTTTTTTGGCTATCTGCTTGAAGTAAGGCAACAAGGTAAAACAGTTGTCAGTGGCGATGATGCTTGGGCAGAATTGCAGCAACGCTTAGATCGTAGTAATAACTTAATTGCACAAATTAAAAAACTTAAAAGATCAGATATTGGCATAATCAATCATGGCTTAGAAGGTCTTCGCCTTAGGAGTAGACAGCTTGAATTAGCTGGGGTCACAGCTGGGTCATTACAGCATCAACAGATTGAGCAGGAGCGCAAACAATGGGATTTACGTTATGCAGATGTGACTAAACAATTGGCAGCATTAAATATTGCAGTCAATAGAGATCAGATGGTTATTAAAATTTCTGACGGGCGTGAAGTTGAGATTGCGTTAGCAAAAGTGGTTGATATAATGCGTCCCAATACAATGACTGTATGGCAGAAAATAAGGACGTATGGGCGTGAAGTCTGGAAATTTTTGTCAGCTGATCCGCGTGAATCCAATACCGAAGGCGGTATTTTCCCGGCGCTCTTTGGTACCGTGTTGATGGTTATGATCATGGCGGTATTCGTCACCCCCTTTGGCGTAGTAGCTGCTATTTATTTAAAAGAATATGCCAAACAGGGACCGATAATTCGTTTGGTTCGTATTGCAGTGAATAATTTAGCAGGGGTACCTTCGATTGTTTATGGCGTATTTGGTCTCGGGTTTTTTGTTTATTTCTTAGGTGGCAATATTGATGAGATCTTCTTTTCTGCCAGTTTACCAACACCAACCTTTGGTACACCAGGCTTATTATGGGCATCGTTAACCTTAGCATTGTTAACCGTGCCTGTTGTAATTGTAGCAACAGAAGAAGGTTTGTCACGTATTCCTCGCGCTATTCGCGAAGGCAGTTTGGCACTGGGAGCGACTAAGGCTGAAACCTTGTGGCGAACGGTATTGCCAATGGCCGCTCCTGCGATGATGACAGGGCTTATTTTGGCAGTAGCACGTGCCGCTGGCGAAGTTGCACCATTAATGATGGTAGGTGTAGTAAAGCTTGCTCCAGCGCTTGCTATTGATAGTGTTGCACCGTATTTACATTTAGATCGTCAATTTATGCATTTAGGTTTCCATATTTATGATGTGGGCTTTCAAAGCCCGAATGTAGAAGCGGCAAGACCGTTAGTTTATGCCACAGCATTGTTATTGGTATTGATTATTATCGTATTAAACATGACGGCGATTAGTATTCGTAATCGTCTGCGTGAAAACTTTAAAGCAACTGAGGATTAGTTCTTGTAGGACTAACATTACGTTAACAGAGGTATCCTTTGGATGGAATTATCAGCAAAACAACAAGCAAGAAATATAGCTAGAGAAATTGATATTGGCGCGATGGAGCGCGGGGTGTCAAAGCTGAATATTGCAGATGAGACAATGACACTTGAAGTAAAAGACTTTAATTTGTTTTATGGCGATAAACAGGCGTTACATAATATCAATATGACTATTTTTAAAAACAGGGTAACGGCTTTTATCGGCCCAAGCGGCTGTGGTAAATCAACCTTATTACGTTGTTTTAACCGAATGAATGATTTGATTGACAGTGTGACAATCAACGGTCAGATGTTTCTTGAGGGCAATGATTTAAATGCACCTTCAGTGAATGTGGCTGATTTGCGCCGTCAAGTTGGCATGGTATTTCAAAAACCTAATCCCTTTCCTAAATCAATTTATGAAAATGTGGCGTATGGTTTGCGATTACAGGGAGTGGATGACCGAATAACCCTAGATACGGTGGTTGAAAAATCACTTAAAAATGCAGCGTTATGGGATGAGGTGAAAGATCGTTTAAATGAAACAGCGATGGGTTTATCAGGCGGTCAGCAACAACGTTTGGTGATTGCACGCGCAATTGCGATTGAGCCTGAAGTACTATTATTAGATGAGCCAGCATCGGCGCTTGATCCACTTTCAACATTGAAAATTGAAGAGTTGATCCATGAGCTGAAAGAAAAATATACTATTATTATTGTGACCCATAATATGCAACAAGCGGCTCGAGTATCAGATTATACTGCCTTTATGTATATGGGTGAGTTGATAGAATTCGGTGCCACCGATGCGTTATTCACCAACCCAACAGAAAAGCAAACCGAAGATTACATTACAGGCCGATATGGCTAAATTAAGTAACCCTAATTCTAAGAATTTGGTCATTGATCCTTCGGTTACTGCGTTTCCGTAGACTTTATTAGCGGGGATCTAGTAGATCCCAGCTAAAAAGCCTACTGGGATGACGAACAATAAACCACATTATTTTATCTAGAGTTTGGGTTAAGTAGCACGGAATAGGAGAACAACATGGTAACAAATGATTCACAACATATTTCGCAACAGTTCGAGACCGAATTACAAGATATTCGTTCACGAGTGTTGGCGATGGGTGGTTTGGTTGAACAGCAAGTTGGTAGAGCATTAAAAGCACTTAAAAAGGCTGATATTGAATTGGCTCGCCAAGTTATTGCTGATGATAATGATGTTAATCACCTAGAAATGAGTATTGATGAAGAGTGTATTCAGATCATTGCATTACGTCAGCCAACCGCGAGTGATTTACGCTTGGTCAGCGTTATTTTGAAAACAATTACCGATCTAGAGCGTATTGGTGATGAAGCCAATAGTATCGCTAGAAAGGCATTAAATTTATCAGATAGAGATCATCCAAGGAAAAGCTACCGTGAATTATCAACATTAGGCAATCATGTACGCGGCATGCTACGAGATGCATTAGATGCTTTTGCTCGCTTAGATGTTGAAGCTGCGATTGCCGTTGCCCGAGAAGATCAAGATATCGATGAGGAATACGAAAGCTTCACTCGCACCATGATCACGTATATGATGGAAGATCCTCGTACCATTTCACGCGTATTAGATTTAATGTGGGCTGCCCGTGCATTAGAACGTATTGGCGACCATGCGCGTAATTTGTGTGAATATGTTATTTATCTAGTAGAGGGTAAAGATGTGCGTCATTTAAGCATTGAGCATATGGAAAAAATGTTACAGCGTGATGACTAG
>CAYTAM010000046.1:0-8839 GCA_964435685.1 uncultured Methylophaga sp.
CTAGGGTGCTGCTGATTTCATATCGCTGATAAAGGATTTTTGTAACGAAAGTATAATTATTTCACCATCTTGTTGAACCAGCTCCACCTGCTGATGGCTGATATGACGAATAATAGCACCGTTGACTTCATCCCCTATTTTGAGTTGTACGCCATTGATAATGGCAATTTTGCGACTAGGGGCAACAATTGTAGAATTAAGTATTAATTTTGTAGCAGAGCGCGATGACTGTGGTGTTGGGATGGTTGTTATTTCTGTGCTACTGCTAACAGCCGGATAAATAGATGGCAGGGTTGGATCGACCAGTTCTTCTGCAACACAATTTAAGCTGAATAATGCTGTGATAACAATGAAAACAGTACTTTTAATCATAATAGATACCTCTATTTTTATAAACCAATCCAGTGTTTATCGGTGCTAATGGTATATACTCTCAAAGTGATGTCTGCTTGTGGATATTCGGTTACTTTATACTGTAACTTGTCCCAAAACAAGCCCCAATCTGATTGTTCTAGAGACAATAAATATTGATAGAGTTGCTGATAATTACCTGTAAGCTTAATAATAGTGGCGTGTTCATAAAGTACAGACTCTGATGTGGTGCGGTCATCATTATTTTCATTATCATTAAATGATATTGCATTAACAGGTTCATTACTAAGTGAAACCAACTTTAGACCGCTGGTTTGTAACAGTAGATTGCGCAGTAATTCGGTTATTTTTTGGGGTGGTACAAGTTTATTAAATACAGACTTCAAACTTTGTTCGGTTGCTTTGATCTGTAGCTGTGTTTGATGAATAATGTTTTTTATTTCTGCCTCGCTATGATTAGCCGCAGCTAATTTTGCAGTATTTTCTACAAGTACAGTGCTGAATTGCTGCTGTTGTGCTAATAGTTGCTGCTGTTGGTTTTGTAGTTGAGCATAGTGCTGTTCTAGTTTTTGAAAGATAACACCATTAAATACAATATATATAACAGCAATTAAAACTATTAGAGCCAGAATGCGCTCACGTAAACTTAATGCATTGAGGTAAGTAGTAGCCGATTGTAAATTAAGGCTCATTATTATTGCTGTCAGTATGGAGCTTGAATGTGTATAACGCTGAATCATCGTCTGGATTTTGCAAACTAAACACTGAAAAATGCTTACCTTCAAAAGGGCCTGACTCTGCCAAACTATCAATATACAACGGGATCCGACTTGATTGTAGCGCACTACCTTGTAAAGAAATATGATTACCAGCATTTAAAAAAGAAAATTCGGTAAGCCATACTCCTTTAATACGCTGCTGGCTTAGATGTAGAAGATTATGGCTAAAGCCTTGCTGATTGCCAAATGTTTGATACGTTAAATAATCTAATAACCTTTGTTTTTGAGTTTGTTGTTGCTGTAGTTGCGTTAAGTCCACCTGTAGTAATGTAAGCTTGTCTACAGGTATGGATTGTTGTTCAGGAGTACTTAGCTGCTCTTGTGTTGCAAGATATGCTTCGAGTGTAGTATTTTTTTTAGCTGAGTAAAACGCCATAACGATAAAAATAACAATAGCTAACAACGCTAATAGCAATACCTGTCGCGCAGGTAGTACGATATGTTTAGGTTTAAATTGTGCTTGATATAAATTAATTTGTTGCATGTGATTTAATATTCATTCCTTAATGCGCCACCCATAGCCATCATGCAGTTGCTAGTAACGGTATCATTGATGGAATCAGAAAATGTAATAACATCCGAGGGTTCAATGATTGAACAATCAATACCTAGTCGCTGCTCAAGTAAAGTCACAATATGAGGCACAGACTGACCATTTGATATTATAAAAAGGTGGGAAATAGCCGCTTGTCGGGAATGACTTTCATAGTAGTCAAAGGTACGCTGCAACTCAAGTGTAAGCGAATCTAAAATAGACTGACTATTGCTGTCTTGCTCAGAGATAAATGCAAGTGACTGTAACCCAATACTGGATACACGATTAATATAAAGATCGTGGTTTAAGAAAACGCTGATTTTGGCCAGATCATCCCAAAGGTTTAGTAAGCCAATACTACTATTTTGCTGTGTAGTAGCAGTATGGCTAACAATATTGCGTGCTGCGAGAGCGGCAATATCTATACTGCTTAGATTGCAGTTTGCCGCATGTAATAATGTTACGTGATCTTGAATTAAGAATTGGCGACAGGCAATGACTAATAGTGGGTGTTTTCCTTGTGAGGTCTGTTGGGATAGTTCAAGTTTATCAATGATGGCATCGTCAATGTGAAAATCGATTAAATCTTTTATTTGCCACCTCAGTGCTGAGGTTAATTCCTGTTTGGGCACGTCAGGTGCCTCAATTTGGTGGAATTGATATTGATCAGGTGCTAACACTAAGTTACAGCTAATCTTATCTAGCTTATATTCTGTTGATAACTGAGAGAGTAGAATTGCTTGTTCTGAACCGGAACAAGCATAAAAGCGTGCATGATTAAGAATAGGCCTCTTTTTGGAATGGTCAATAATGGCTAGGGCAATACCGTTCGCAGCAACAGAAAGTCCTGCTACGGTTTTATCATTTGCTTTAGCTTGCAGTGAAAACATTGCGCATTATTCCTTAAGCTTAATGTATTTTGTCTATAACTAAATTAACGGGCACGATAAGTAATACGCCCCTTGCTTAAATCATACGGTGTTAATTGCACGGTTACTGTGTCACCGGTCAAGATACGAATATAATTTTTGCGCATTTTTCCAGAGATATGTGCTGTCACAACATGACCATTTTCTAGTTCAACACGAAATGTAGTATTAGGCATGGTATCAATAACGGTGCCTTCAAATTCAATATGTTCTTCTTTTGCCATAAACGTTTATTATTTCCCTAAATCGAAGTTAAACGCCCATTCTGACGTAAAACTGCTGATTTTACAACGTTTTTTACTATTTCAATTGTTGCCAGCGCTGATTAATGTAGCCTTCTAATGCTGAAAAAGCATTTTTATAACTCATCTTCTTGCAATTTTCGATCCAATAACCAAGATAAAGTGACGATAAGTTGTGTGTTTTGGCATCGGTTATTTGTTGCAAAATGGCATAGGTGCCTAAGCTCTGCGCCGGAAACTCCGGATCGAAAAAGGTATAAAATGCAGATAAACCATGGGATACAGCATCAGTTACAGCAACGGCAATAAGCTTTGATTGATCTCGAAATTCGATAAACTGCGTGTCACTCCAATTGCTGATAACAAAGTTGCGATAGCTTTGCTCTGTTGGCTTATCCATGCCGCCATCAACATGACGGGCGGCCAAATAGCGGCAATAAAGTTCATAGTGTTCGGCATTAAATGTTGCCGGATGCAATGTCGTTGTAAGATGTCGGTTACGTTGTAAACAACGGCGTTGACTGCGATTCATTTTGAACTGTTTGATATTAATGCGCACAGCAATACATTGTTGGCAGTGAGAGCAATGAGGGCGATAAGCATGATTACCACTGCGCCGAAAACCATGTTGAATTAGTTCGGAGTAGAGCGTGTTAGTCATAACTACACTTGGATCCGGATAGATGTTTTGTGCTTGTTGCTCTGTTAAATAAGAACAATCATGGGGGTTATCTTGAAAAAATTTAAGCGTATTACTCATGGCTTTTAGTTACGGACAGATCTAAAAGCCTAAGTATGATTTAAAGGTGTCCTGAAATCCATATCTAATACCCAAGGGCTACCATTTCTATTGTAATTATCAGGGCAATAGTTATCTAAGTAACTAATAAACTGCTCACGGTTAATTTCAGTCGCCCCCATGCTGGCAAGGTGGTTTGAGTGAATTTGACAATCAATAAGGGCAAACCCCCATCTTTCCAATTGGCGGCAAAGTGTAACTAAAGCTATTTTTGAACTATCCTGCATCGTGCTAAACATGGATTCCCCAAAAAAAATGTGACCAATAGCTATACCATATAAACCGCCGACTATCTCACCATTATGCCAGCATTCAATGCTATGAGCCACTCCCTGTTGATATAGTGTGGAATAAGCTTTGATCATATCAGGATGGATCCAAGTGCCATCTTCAATAGCACCCTTTGCTTTTTTACGTGGGGCGGCACATGCAGACATCACCTCTGTAAAAGCGAGATCCATGGAGAGCGTAACTGCAGTAGTGTTCAGTGTCTTTTTTAAACTGCGTGATATTTTAACTTGATTGGGAAACAATACCATACGGGGATCAGGTGTCCACCATAATATGGGATCAGGTTCATTAAACCAGGGGAAAATACCATTGCGATAGGCATTGATTAATCGTTGCGGTGATAAGTCACCTCCGATGGCTAGCAAGCCATCGCCAAGTGCTTGTTCAGCAGCGGGGAAAGGGCTGTTTGGAGCTGCGGCTAGCCAAGTGAGTGACATGGCATTTCGATCCTAGAATTCAGAGTTAAGTTCTTTCGCCCAATTAATAGCGTCTAAATAAGCAGATGCCAATACTTTTGTGGAAATAGGCGAGCTATCAATGGCTAGCCAATCGCCTTTTTCATAATTTAGAACATCATTTAATGCTTGGCCAGCGCCACCGCTATGGTGCACCAGTGCGTCAGCTAGTTCAGTAGAAAAAGGCAGCTTATCAATAAGTTCTGCTATGGGTTTGTCAATCAGCGCGTCAAGCGTAGAGAATAAACCAGTGGCAAAGAACAATTCAGCTGAGCCTTTATAATATTTTGCTATTAACTCACACATTCTTGCCCGTGTCATGGCAACGACGCGAAGTTCAATGGGTTTATCGCTAACACCGGATAAACATAATAAGCTGGCCCATGTTTTTATTTTTTTATCGCCTAACATCACAATGGCTTGTTTTATGTTGCTTACCTCGCGGGGTAAGCCGAAAAAGGCAGAATTAATCAATCGGAGTAACTTATAACTCAGTGCAACATCTTGGTTAATAGTGGCAGCGAGATCTTCTGGCTCGGTGAGTGGATCTTGCAATTTAACCAATAATTCCATCAGGATCTGCTGAGATGGTAAGATCTTAACGGTTTCTTTTACTAAGGGCAGTGTATAAAACTCGCCCTGTAAATAGTCTAGGAAATGTGTCTTACAAAAATCATAACTATTGTAATTATCAACATTAGTAGCACATAAAAAGGAGTGGTTTTTACGCCAGGTAGGCAACTTATTAGTCAAGCTTTCTAGATCATAGCGCTGCATGTTTATTAATAAGGTATCACTTGACTTGACATCATGACTTAATCGGGCATGGCTGGCAAAAGCAAAACGAGTATTGTCAGGATCAGATAATGTTTGACCGTTAATATCTAAAATGAGATTAAATGACGATTTTGGTGTGTCATATAATGATGCTTGCCATGACTCAGGCATTGAAAGCAGGGCTTTTTGATGATTACTAATTGCGGGTAAAATAGCTGATAACTGCGTAACAAAATTAGGTACTTTTGAATCATCATCCAGTTTTTCGCCTTGTTTATTGAGAAAAGTAAGATGGTAGCTATCAACATCTAAACGATCTGTAGCAAAAATAGGTCGGCGGTGGATAATGCCAGAAAAAGACTTTAATAATTCAAATGCGGTTGTTTGTTCTGCCATAATGCCCTTTAAACCGATTCGCGACTAGAAAATGCATGGGATAGTGTACCACTGTCGATGTATTCTAGTTCACTGCCTAAGGGGATACCGTGAGCAAGTCGTGTAACGGCAATATTACGGGCATGCGCTAACTGGCTAATATAATGGGCGGTTGCTTCACCTTCTACAGTGGGATTGGTGGCAAGGATCACTTCTTCAATAATGTTTTGATCAAAGAGTGTTATCAACTTGGGGAAGCCTAAGGCATCAGGGCCAATGCCATCTAAGGGCGATAAATGCCCCGTTAATACAAAAAACTGACCTTTATAATGAGTTGCTTGTTCAATGGCGATAACATCACTAGGCATTTCAACAATGCAGATCTTATCTTGCTGGCGTTGGCTATCACTACACCGAATACATAGATCCATTTCACTTAATATTCTACAGCGCTGGCAATGTTGAACATGTGTTAACGCATGACTAAGTGCTTTAGCTAAGCGTTCACCGCCATCACGGTTACGTTCAAGTAAATGAAAGGTCATTCGTTGGGCAGATTTTGGGCCTACACCGGGTAAACAGCGTAACGCCTCAATCAGTTGATCAATGCTAGTTCCAAGACTTGCCATAATGGTGTCGGCAACGTTTAGAATGGTAGTTTCATGCCAGCAGGCATTAAGCCAGACATGCGTTCTTGGCTAGTTTTTTCAACTTGGCGTACCGCATCATTCACTGCTGCGGCTACCAAGTCTTCCAACATCTCCTTATCATCTTTAAATAAGTCATCTTCGATAGTAATGCGTTTTACATCGTGTTTTCCGGTCATAATAACCTTGACCATACCACCACCCGATTCTCCGGTAACCTCCATATTAGCTAGCTCTTGCTGGGCTTTTTCCATATTAGCCTGCATTTGCTGTGCCTGTTTCATTAAATTTCCCATTCCACCTTTCATTGGCGATTCCTCATAGTTAAATTTTATTGAAAACTTTTCCATGATAAGTGTTTTTTGTCAGGGCAAGGCAAAAAAACGACTGATGAAAATGTTTTATATTGGTTTTATTGTACTTTCAATTACCTTGCCGTTAAAGGCATTTTTCAATGCGGCAACAGCAGGATCATTATGAATTGAATCAACCGCATTTTGCTGGCTCAGTTTCGATTGTTCGGTACGCTCATTAGCTAATGTGGCTGATGATTGCTGAGTTTCATCTTGTTGAACCCGTAGCTTTACATCATATTGTAACTCAGTACTGAGGGCTGATTGCAAACGACTGACGGCTTTTTCATTGGCAAGATGTGCTAATTCAGGGGCGATAGCGAGTGAAATGGTTTTGCCTTCAAACTCTACAAATGAGGAATTATCAGCGAGCTGTCGTGAAAAAGCCGTTAGTTTTAAACCAGCAGTTACATCAAGCCAATTAGCACTGGTGATGTGTTTATTACTGGTATTCTCGGTGCTAGCTGCTGTTTTAACCTCAACGCGCTTTGGCTCAGCAATTTGTTGCTGTTGTTTTGGCTCAGGCTTAGTGTAAGTTTGTTGCTGTTTTGTTGTTTTAGGCGAGCTCTCTAAAGGTTTAGTGCTAGGGGTAACAGCCGTGTTACTGCTATCAATATTTATAGGTTGAAAACTCAGCATTCTAAGTAAAGTCATATCAAAGCCACTTTTGGGATCGGCGGCATAAGGTAAGTCACGCTTACCATGTAGTGCTATTTGATAGAGTAATTGAATTGTTTCCTCGGGGATTTGTTGGCTTAATGCTACTAATTGTTGATGGTTTGAATAATCATTAGCGTTGTCGCTTTCTTCAAGATCTGGGATAAGCTGCAACGTTGCTATGCGTTGTAATGTAACAAGTAATTCATCCAATGTCTTTTTAAAATCACGACCTTGAGCCGATAACTCAGCTGATTGTTGTAAAACAGCTTGCCCCTGGTGATTAAACAAAGCAGCCACTAGACTATGTAATTGTTGCTGACTGATACTGCCTAGCATTTCATTCACATTTTCAGTTGTTACTGATCCTGCACCAAACGATATCGCCTGATCTAATAAGCTCAGTGCATCACGCATGCTACCATCGGCAGCGCGCGCAATTTCTGTTAATGCTTCGGCTTCAAATTCGATGTTTTCTTGCTGTAAGATAGTGGCTAAATGACCAGATATTTGAGCAATATCAAGGCGGCGTAAATTAAATTGTAAACAACGCGATAAAATAGTGACAGGGAGTTTTTGAGGATCGGTAGTAGCAAATAGAAATTTAACATGCGGTGGCGGCTCTTCTAGCGTTTTTAATAAGGCATTAAAACTACTAGTCGAAAGCATATGTACTTCGTCAATCAGATACACTTTGTAGCGGCCACGGCTAGGCGCATATTGCACATTATCCAGTAATTCACGGGTATCATCGACTTTGGTACGTGATGCCGCATCAACCTCAATTAAATCGACAAAACGTCCGCTATCGACTTCTTGACAGCTTTGGCATTCACCGCAAGGGGTAGAGCTCACACCTTGTTCACAGTTGAGTGACTTAGCGAGAATACGGGCAAGGGTAGTTTTACCTACACCGCGGGTGCCAGCAAATAACAAAGCATGATGTAGCCGATCTTGATCAAGACCATTAATAAGCGCACGTAAGACATGTTGCTGTCCGATAACTTTAGAGAATGTTCTAGGTCGCCATTTTCTGGCAAGAACCAAATAACTCATGCAATAGCTCGTTTATTTAAGGAATCTTTATAGTTTCCTTTGGAATTGGGTGATGTCCCACACTAGCCCGATCTCGGCGCACGAGTCCGAAGGCTCCGCTGCTTCCTTCCGGATCTGACGGGCTGACCAACATATCGTCGCGAGGAGACCAGTGCAGGTCACCATAATATGAACCACAGCTAAATTTTAGTTGTGATCACTGGGTAATTTTAGTTGTTTTTAACTGTTTTTACTAGATTAGATTTCATCACAACACTACATCATTTTGAAAATACCAGTAATTACAAGACTATGAGATAATTTGGTAGGTTTAAAGGTGTATTAAGTGAAATCCCTTGCTGCTGTGCATGCGCATAAGCGGCACGATTGATTGCAAATTCAGCATCGAGCAGGTTGTAAACATTGGTAACCCAATAAGCAAGCCGCCAAACAACAGCATGATCGCCATTTTCAATGACGATTATTTTGGCTGGTTTTTCAGCATTAAGTGACTTTTCATTTTCACAAGCTTGTTGCCAAACCTCCATAAGAAAGGCATCAATACGCTCGGGTGGTAGACCATAACTTATTTT
>CAYTAM010000047.1:0-7164 GCA_964435685.1 uncultured Methylophaga sp.
CGTGCCTACGTTGACATGGGGCTTATTTCGTTCAAATTTCTCTTTAGACATCTCTATAATCTCCGTCAAATTCACTTAGCTAGCTATTAAATTATCTTTTGCTTGTAACTGCATCAGTTACATTTTTTGGTGCTTGTGCATACCGAGCAAACTCCATTGAGTATGTTGCTCTACCTTGCGTAGCACTACGCAAATCTGTTGCATAACCGAACATTTCGGCTAATGGCACTTCAGCATTAATCACTTTACCGCTGATCATGTCTTCCATACCGTTGACTAGGCCACGTCGACGGTTTAAATCACCCATCACGTCACCCATATAGTCTTCCGGGGTTACTACCTCAATATTCATTATCGGCTCTAAGAGGACAGGATCTGCCTCTAATGCGCCATTTCTAAAAGCTAATGAACCAGCCACTTTAAATGCCATTTCATTAGAATCTACATCATGATAAGAGCCGTCAAATAATGTTACCTTGACATCCTCAACTGGGTAGCCGGCTATTACACCACTTTTCATCTGCTGTTGTATACCCTTATCTATAGAAGAAATAAATTCTCTTGGCACAGAGCCGCCAACAATGGCATTTTCAAAGGCGTAACCAGTACCTGACTTTTGCGGCTCTAATTTCAACCAAACATGTCCATACTGACCTCGGCCACCTCTTTGGCGCACGAACTTACCTTCTGCTTCTACAGTTTTAGTAATTGTTTCTCGATAAGCAACCTGTGGCGCACCGACATTAGCATCAACAGCAAACTCTCGCTTCATCCGATCTACAATAATATCTAGGTGTAGCTCACCCATGCCTGCAATAATTGTTTGTGCAGATTCTTCATCAGTGGACACCCTAAATGAAGGATCTTCTTTTGCTAGCTTCGCAAGCGCAATCCCCATTTTTTCTTGGTCAGCTTGTGTTCTTGGTTCAATCGCAACCGAAATCACCGGCTCTGGGAACTCTATTCGCTCTAATGTAATAATATGATCAGGCGTACATAAGGTATCACCCGTTGTGGTATCTTTTAAACCAATCGCAGCAGCAATATCTCCTGCTCTTACTTCGGTAATTTCTTCGCGACTATTTGCATGCATTTGCACTAAACGACCAACACGTTCTTTTTTGCCTTTAATAGGGTTATAAACTGCATCCCCTGATTTTAATACCCCCGAATACACTCGGAAGAATGTCAGTGTTCCTACAAAAGGATCGTTTGCAATTTTAAATGCAAGTGACGCAAAAGCTTGGTCATCATCTGCTAGCCGTTCGCCCACTGAGTCATTATCTAACACACCAGTAATAGCAGGAACATCTGTCGGTGCCGGCATATATTCAATAACAGCATCAAGTATCGCTTGCACACCTTTATTTTTAAAGGCTGAACCACAAAATACAGGTACAATTTGATTAGCCAAGGTTTGCAAGCGGATCCCCTGTTTTATCTCTGCTGCTGAGAGTTCGCCTTCTTGCAGATATTTATCCATTAATTCTTCGTTTGCTTCGGCAGCTGCTTCAACCATTTGTTCTCGGTATGACTCACATTCAGCCAGCATTTCTGGAGCAATATCCCGCGCTTCATAACTCGCGCCTAAATCATCTTCACTCCAGTAAATTGCTTTCATTCGAACCAGATCAACCACACCTTCGAATTGTTCTTCGGCACCGATCGGTAATTGCATGGAGACTGGGCTTGCACCTAGGCGGGTTTTAATTTGTTCTATAACATCGAGGAAATTAGCACCAGCACGATCCATTTTATTAATGAATGCCATACGTGGTACATGGTATTTATTAGCTTGTCGCCAAACAGTTTCTGACTGAGGCTCAACACCACCTACAGCGCAAAATACCGCAACCGCACCATCAAGTACCCGTAACGAACGTTCTACTTCAATAGTAAAGTCTACGTGCCCGGGAGTATCAATAATATTGATTCGGTGTTCTGGGAACTGTTTGTCCATGCCAGACCAAAAGCAGGTTGTTGCCGCCGAGGTGATGGTTATTCCTCGTTCTTGTTCCTGCTCCATCCAATCCATTGTGGCAGCACCATCATGTACTTCACCTATCTTATGCGATATGCCGGTATAAAATAGCACGCGCTCAGTTGTCGTGGTTTTACCCGCGTCAATATGCGCCATAATACCAATATTACGGTATCGATTAATAGGTGTACTTCGTGCCACTGTAGGAGCCTCTGATTAAGTCTGGACGAAATAGTTTGCGTCAAAAATGTTCAGTTTCAAGGCGAAAAACGCAGGCAATTGCGCGCTATTGCGAAGTTTTTTAACGCAGAAACTGGATATTTTGGGCGTGAAGTATGAGTTCATGACTTGATTCAGAGTCTCCTATAGGTACTCTTATAAAGCTAATAAATTGTTAAAGAACATTAGCTACTCAGCTAAGCACTAACCACACCATTGCTTCGTTCGAAAATGGATGTTTACAGGGATATAATATATGCCGAAATTGCAGGAGCAAATTTCGGTTATTCACATCTGTAAACCCACATTTTCTGCCGTAATCTGGTAAGTTTTAGAGCCAATCTGAGCAGATATTAAATTGTTGCTGAATAACAATTCAGCGACTTATCTTTTCAAGCTAAAAGAAAAGACTTGAGGGTGAAACTTAAAAACGGAAGTGAGAAAACGCCTTGTTTGCTTCTGCCATTCTATGTGTATCTTCTTTCTTTTTAACCGCGGTGCCTTTGCCATCAAATGCATCACCTAGCTCTCCAGCCAAGCGCATTGCCATTGATTTCTCACCACGTTTGCGCGCAGCTTCAGCTAACCAGCGCATTGCTAGAGCAACACGGCGTGATGGGCGAACTTCAACGGGAACTTGGTAAGTAGCACCACCAACACGGCGAGATTTAACTTCAACCATTGGGCTAATATTATCTAATGCTTGTTGGAAAATTTCTAAGTGATCAGCACTTTTGTTTTCTGCTACAGAATCTAATGCATCATAAGCGATTTTTTCAGCAATTGATTTTTTGCCATCTTTCATGATTACGTTAATAAACTTAGCTAATCCAATATTTGAAAATTTTGGATCAGGTAATACTTCACGTTTGGCAACAACTCTTCTTCTTGGCATGTTCTTCTTCCTAAACTGTTATGATTTCGGACGCTTGGCGCCGTACTTAGAGCGACCTTGACGACGCTCACTTACACCTGACGTGTCTAATGCACCACGTACTGTATGATAACGTACACCCGGTAAATCTTTAACGCGACCACCGCGGATCAGTACAACTGAATGCTCTTGCAAATTGTGACCTTCACCACCGATGTATGATGTTACTTCGAAACCATTGGTTAAACGAACACGAGCAACTTTACGCATTGCTGAGTTTGGTTTCTTAGGTGTTGTTGTATAAACACGAGTACATACACCGCGGCGTTGAGGGCAAGCCTGTAACGCGGGTACATTGTTCTTTTTCTTTTGCTTTAATCTTGGTTTGCGAACCAATTGATTTATTGTTGCCATTAAACTTACAACCTTAACTATTTAATACGGTAGCGACATAGATTATGCACGCTTTACCAAGTAAAAATCGCCCCCACACACTGTGAGAGCCCGACAAAGAGGAGGGATTCTACTACTTATATCATCACCTAGTCAAGCTATCTTTTTATTAAGATGCGCTCTCTAATTGTTCACTTTCACTATCAACTGCCACATCTAATGCTACAGCTACTTTTTGTTTTTTCGCAACTGGTTTATCTTCACCCAGTTTAAGATTACGTTTACGTTTACGTTCTTTATGGTAAGCCAAGCCTGTTCCCGCAGGGATCAATCGACCCACAATTACGTTTTCTTTCAAACCACGTAGCGGATCACGTTTTCCCGTCACTGCTGCATCGGTTAAGACGCGCGTTGTTTCTTGGAATGATGCCGCAGAAATAAACGATTCCGTTGCCAGTGATGCTTTAGTAATACCTAACAGCATACGTGAATACGTCGCCTCAAGCTTATCCTCACTACGCATACCATCATTGATGTCTAGCAAACGATCAAATTCGACTTGCTCACCCTTAAGGAAACGGGTATCTCCTGAAGAAACAATTTCTACTTTGCGGAGCATTTGACGTACAATAACTTCAATATGTTTATCATTAATTTTTACACCTTGTAAGCGATAAACCTCCTGCACTTCATTGGCCATGTAATCCGCTAATGCCAGCACACCTTTTAAGCGTAAAATATCATGCGGATCTTCAGGACCATCCACTAACATTTCACCTTTTTCTATGTGTTCACCTTCAAACACAGAAACATGACGCCATTTAGGAATTAATTCCTCATGAACATCACCTTCATTAGGTGTAATCACTAAACGCTGTTTACCTTTAGTTTCTTTACCAAAGCTAATGGTGCCTGAAATCTCTGCCATCAAAGCAGGATCTTTCGGTTTACGTGCTTCAAATAAATCAGCAACGCGTGGCAGACCACCGGTGATATCACGTGTTTTACTACTTTCTTGAGGGATACGGGCTAATACATCACCAATACCTACTTCACCACCATCCGTTACCGTAACAATCGCGCCACCCGGCAAAAAGTACTGTGCAGGAATATCAGTGCCCACAAGTAACAAATTATCACCTTGGTCATCAATCAATTTAACCATAGGGCGCATATCTTTAGCTGATATACCCCGTTGTTTTGGATCACGTACGATCATGCTGGTAAGACCCGTTACTTCATCAACCTGTTTATCGACAGTAACGCCTTCAACTAAATCTTGCAGTTGAACCTTACCCGCTACCTCGGTAACAACTGGATGAGTATGCGGATCCCACATGGCAACAACTTGACCCGCATCAACAGCATCATTATCAGACACGGTGATTTCAGCACCATAAGGAATTTTATAACGTTCGCGTTCACGACCATTCTGATCAATAAGGTGTAATTCACCACTGCGTGATACCGCGACAAATTTACCGCTTGAATGCTGTACTGATTTGATATTATGGAAACGAATATTACCAGCAAATTTTAATGCTACACTATTATCCGCAGCTGTTCGCGATGCCGCGCCACCAATATGGAAGGTGCGCATAGTAAGCTGTGTTCCTGGCTCGCCAATTGATTGTGCCGCAATAACACCCACCGCTTCACCTACATTAATTTGATGACCACGACCTAAATCACGACCGTAACATGATGCACACACACCGTAGCGTGATTCACATGCAATAGCAGAACGCACCATGACTTCATCAATACCCGCTTCTTCCAGTTTGATAACTAAATCTTCATCCATCAATGTGCCTCTAGCAAGCACGATATTATCGTCATCACCTTTAGTCACATCGCGTGCAATTACTCGACCTAACACCCGTTCACCTAGGGGCTCAACTACGTCACCACCTTCAATGATAGGTGTCATACTGACACCTCTCTCAGTGCCACAATCTTCTGCTACAATAACTAAATCTTGCGATACATCAACTAGACGACGTGTTAAATAGCCTGAGTTCGCTGTTTTTAACGCGGTATCAGCCAAACCTTTACGGGCACCATGAGTAGAGATAAAGTATTGAAGTACGTCCAAACCTTCACGGAAGTTCGCGGTAATAGGTGTTTCGATAATAGAACCATCTGGTTTTGCCATCAAACCACGCATACCCGCTAATTGGCGGATCTGAGCAGCACTACCCCGCGCTCCAGAATCGGCCATCATGTAGATAGAGTTCATCGATTGTTGCTGGACTTCATTGCCTTTAGCATCAATAACAGTATCAGCAGCCAAACCATCCATCATCGCATTAGCTACTTGGTCGTTAGTACGTGACCAAATATCGATGATTTTGTTATAACGCTCACCATCTGTTACCAAACCAGAAGCATATTGTGTTGCAATCTCTTCTACTTCAGCTTCTGCTGCTGCAAGAATTTCTGTTTTAGACTCAGGGATCACCATATCATCAATGCCAACCGATGCACCAGATTTTGTGGCATGAGTGAAACCAAGATACATTAATTGGTCAGCAAAAATAACGGTTGCTTTCAAACCTAGTCGGCGATAACAAACATTAATTAGATCACCGATCGCTTTTTTGGTCATCGTACGGTCAACAACTGAGAACGGTAAACCTGTAGGTAGGATATCGAATAAAATGGCTCGACCTACTGTTGTATCAACTCGTACAATACGTGTTTGTTCAACTTCAGGCAATGTAATATCCGTTTCTTCAAGGCGAACAGTTATTTTAGCGTGAATTGAGGCCTCCCCATTATCATAAGCACGTTTTAGCTCAGATAAATCAGCAAATTTAATACCTTCACCTTTTTCATTGATGCGCTCACGTGTCATATAATACAAACCTAATACCACGTCTTGTGATGGAATGATCACTGGCTCACCGTTAGCAGGTGACAAAATATTGTTGGTCGCCATCATTAAGGTGCGGGCTTCTATTTGTGCTTCTAATGACAATGGCACATGTACTGCCATTTGGTCACCATCAAAATCGGCATTAAATGCACTACAAACCAGCGGATGAAGCTGAATGGCTTTGCCTTCAATTAATAAGGGTTCAAATGCTTGAATACCTAATCTATGTAATGTAGGCGCACGGTTTAACATGATGGGATGTTCACGGATCACATCTGCAAGAATATCCCAAACTTCAGGGCCTTCACGCTCCACCATTTTCTTAGCGGCTTTGATTGTTGTTGCTAAACCGGCACGCTCTAATTTACCGTAGATAAAGGGTTTGAATAATTCCAATGCCATTTTTTTAGGTAAACCACATTGATGCAATTTCAAGTAGGGTCCAACCACGATTACAGAACGACCCGAATAATCAACACGTTTACCTAGTAAGTTTTGACGGAAACGACCTTGCTTACCTTTGATCATATCTGCCAAAGATTTTAACGGCATGCGGTTGGTGCCGGTAATAGCACGCCCGCGACGACCGTTATCTAATAGCGCATCAACTGATTCTTGCAACATACGTTTTTCATTACGCACGATAATATCAGGCGCATTCAAATCTAATAGACGTTTTAGACGGTTATTACGGTTAATAACACGGCGGTATAAATCATTTAGATCAGAGGTAGCAAAACGACCGCCATCAAGCGGTACTAATGGGCGCAAATCAGGCGGTAGAATGGGCAACACTTCCATTACCATCCACTCTGGTTT
>CAYTAM010000047.1:7264-8702 GCA_964435685.1 uncultured Methylophaga sp.
CTGTTGCTTCAATAAATTAAGCAAATCTTTCATATTTATTTCTCCGCTGCCGCAGTGCGGCTGTTTAGATTATCTTTAAGGTCTATTTAGGTATTTTGTCTTCAACTAACTCAATATTAATACCCAGAGAACGGATCTCATGTGTCAATACTTTGAAAGATTCCGGCATACCTGCTTCCATCCGATAATCACCATCCACAATGTTTTTATAAATTCGGGTTCGACCATGAACATCATCTGACTTCACCGTCAACATTTCTTGAAGTGTATAAGCAGCACCATAAGCTTGTAATGCCCACACTTCCATCTCACCAAATCGCTGTCCACCAAACTGTGCTTTACCACCTAATGGTTGCTGCGTTACCAGACTATAAGGCCCCGTAGAACGGGCATGCATTTTGTCATCAACTAAGTGATTCAATTTCAGCATATGCATATAACCCACCGTAATTGGGCGATCAAAATATTCACCGGTTAAACCATCAATCAGTTTTGTTTGACCACTGCGTGGCAAGCCCGCTAATTCAAGCATATCTTTGATTTCAGTTTCATCAGCACCATCGAATACCGGTGTTGCCATTGGCACACCTTCTTTCAAATTGCCTGCTAACTCAAAGATCTCATCATCCGTTAATGAATCTAAGTCTTCTTTTTTACCACTGGTGTTATACACTTTATCTAAGAATTCACGAAGTTCTGCCACTTCTTTTTGCTGCTCTAATATTTCAGTGATTTTATGGCCCAAGCCTTTAGCCGCCCAGCCCAAATGTATTTCCAATACCTGGCCGATATTCATTCGAGACGGTACACCAAGAGGATTCAATACGATATCAACGGGTCGACCATCTGCGGTATACGGCATATCTTCAACAGGAACTATCCTAGAGATAACACCTTTATTACCATGACGACCCGCCATTTTGTCACCGGGTTGAATGCGACGTTTAACCGCTAAGAACACCTTAACCATACGCTGCACACCAGGAGCAAGATCATGTCCTGAAATCAATTTATCTTTTTTGATTTCAAACTCATCATCCATATCTTTACGGTATTGCTGGATTTGCTCTGAGGCTTGTTCTAGCTGCTTGTTCAGTACTGCTGTTTCCATATTAATATTGAACCAGTCCGCATGTTCGAGTTTACTCAAATACGCTTTAGTTATTTTTGAACCTTTATCTAAATTAGGTGCAGTCTTAGCCACTTTACCGTTTAGTGATTTTTCTAAACGAGCAAATACATCATCAACCACAATACGATGATGATCTTTTAGATCATTGCGTATTTTTTCTAGTTCATCTTTCTCAATCGCTAGTGCACGCTCATCTTTATCCACACCATCACGGGTGAAAACTTGGACGTCGATGACTGTACCAAAGGTACTTGATGGCACGCGTAGTGATGAATCTTTCACATCCGCCGCTTTCTCACCAAAAAT
>CAYTAM010000048.1:0-8628 GCA_964435685.1 uncultured Methylophaga sp.
TTGGAAAAATATTGAAAAAGTAGTGCCCCAGTTTTTTTTGCAATCCTTATTCTGCTGGGGTTTATGGGGGAAAAGTGCGGAAGTCAGGAATTGACTTTGGATTTTTCATCGCACTAGACTACCTGAAAAATGAAACCATTATTGCACAACAAAAAACTTCTGAATAACCAGACCTTTCAATGCGTTATGCTTGTCCTTGGCCTGAATCAACCCACACGATTCCGCGTAGATCCATAAAAGTTAAAGTTCAAATCACCTTATGATATGATTTTGGAAAAATATCGTGAAAAACCTAATCTATTTTCACATGATCCGTCGCGCCACTGTAAGGAACTAAACAAGTAGGCAGGCTAAAAGCCTGCACCCCGTTTAGTTTAAAGTGGTACACCTATCCGCTGAGCCACTTCTTCATACGCTTCAATCACCCCACCTAAACCTTGGCGGAAACGATCTTTATCGAGTTTTTTACGTGTTTTAACATCCCATAATCGGCAACCATCTGGGCTGAATTCATCACCTAAAATAACGTTACCTTTGAAAAGACCAAATTCTAATTTGTAATCTACTAAAATCATACCGGCATCAGCAAATAACTTAGTTAATACAGCATTAACTTTAAATGTTAACTCTTTCATTTTATTAATATCTTCGGCTTTTGCCCAGCCGAATGTTTCGATATGGTATTCGTTAATCATCGGATCATGAAGTGCATCATTTTTAAGGAAAAACTCAAAGATAGGCGGGCTTAGTTCTAAACCATCTTCCACACCTAAACGGCGGCACAAGCTGCCTGAGGCAACGTTGCGAACAACACACTCAACAGGCATCATCTGCATATTTTTCACTACTGATTCTGTGTCGTTAAATAACTCTTTGAAATGTGTTGGAATACCGGCATTTTCAAGCTGTTGCATAATAAAGGCATTAAATTTATTATTCACTTCACCTTTGCGGCTCAACTGTTCGATCTTTTCGCCATCAAATGCTGATGTATCATCACGAAAGCTCATGATGACGTAATCATCATCATCTGTTGCATAGATGCTTTTTGCCTTGCCAGTAAATAGTTGTTGTCTTTTTTCCATTTTGATTTACTCTTAGCTTATTTCGCGCCAGTCAAAACCTATGTTTTGGTTAGCAATTCCTATCCAGCTTTGATCACAGTTTAATGCTTGTGCAAACAAGGGCATCACAAGGTTAGGCGAATTATTGTTCTCACTTAAATGCATTGCAATAATATGTTGCAAACTTGAGGTGTCAATTTTTTCTAATAATTTCGCTGATTGTACATTATTTAGATGGCCTAGCCGCCCCGCTACCCGATACTTTAAGTGTTCAGGGTAAATGCTATTATCAAGCATTTCCATATCATGATTTGCCTCTAACAAAAGCGCATCACAGCCAAACAAAGCTTGTTCTATAACGGGCGTGCTCATTCCTACATCCGTTAACAATCCCAGACGGTGCTCACCAGTATTAAACACAAACTGACTCGGCTCTCGTGCATCATGAGGTACAGGAAACGGATTTATTTCAATATCATTAATGGTAAAGCGCTGATGACTACTAAACTCAGTGACTAACTCCATAACATCTGCCGCTAAGCAGCTTGCCGTCCCTACTGTTGCATAGACAGGAAGTTTGTATTTGCGTGCTAAAACCCTTACACCGTTAATATGATCAGAATGCTCATGGGTAATCAATATTGCCGTTAAATTTTCAGTCGCCACAGCTAACCGTTGTAAGCGTTTCTCTGTTTCTCTAGCAGAAAATCCACAATCGACAAGTAAGGTGGTGCCTTTATGTGATACCAGTGTTGCATTGCCTCGGCTACCACTACCGAGTGATGCAAACCGCATTATCTACTCAACTGTTCCTGCATAAGGTTTAACAGTCGTTTGGCAGTAGCAGATGATATACGTTTTTCATCCGCATCCAAGATAATCATCTTAGTCTTTTCCGCATCTGATATTAGCTTAATATAGTAATATTCATCGGGCGCTTTTTCAGCATCATCTCTCCAGAAAGCCAATTTACTAAAAATGCCTTCTTCTTCTGTTTCAACTTCGCTAAATGGATCAAGATAGTGCACAAAATAAAAGCCTCGTGAGCGGTCTTGGTCTTCAACGGTAAAACCTTTACTGTCTAAAATACGCCCTGTACGCTGCCATACATCAGGGAAATCCTGGTCAATCAACAGTGCTTGTTGTCCATTTCCCTCATCTAATAACACTACATTTACAGTGACTAGTTGAGGACGACTTTGTTCAACTTGTTGCTTTTCAGCTTTGTCTTGTTGATGCAAGCCTCCTAAATACTCGGCAATCTGGCGTAACATTGCTTCATCTTTTTGAGCATTACTTTCAACACCTGCGGCACCTACAAACACTTTTGCGATCTTTGATGTATCGCCTCGCTCAATTCGCAATCTATATGCATAATTGTCACTATCCACTTCAGTGTCCATTAAGCCAATGCGGAAATCTTTACGCTTAATGGCGCGATCTTTTTCAGCCCAAAAATCTAATAACCGTTGCCATGTTACTTCTCGGTCGCCTGGAATAATTAAATGGCGGTTATCACCTTCACCTGCAAGTGAAGCTCTTATTACTGGCGCGATATTATATTTGCTGGCTAGCGGATTGGTTGCCGCTTCTTCAAATTCAGAAAACGTAGCTGTTCCACTTTGATTACCTGCTATTTCATCATTAATACGCTCAGAACTTAAATCAGGGGGCACATCCAGTGGTGGCATTGTTTCAGCCTTACGATATTCCATTGTATTATCAGGTACAATCTGATCAAGCATACCAAAAGTACCACAACCACTTAAAATGGTGGTCGCTAAAAAAACAGAGCTTATAGTCTTTAAATTCATTATGTAAATTCACTCATTGTTATGCCAGCGGCATGTAATGCCTCGCGTACTGGCTGATGATAATTTTCTGACAACACCGTCATCGGTAATCGAATGCCGCTTGCAATTAAGTTCATTGCAGTGAGTGCCCATTTCACCGGAATTGGGTTCGACTCAATAAATAATCGTTCGTGTAGTAATACCAAATCATTATTAATTTGATATGCCGTTGGTGCATCACCAGCCAATGCCGCAGCACACATATCATGCATTTTAGCGGGTGCCACATTTGCCGTAACAGAAATAACACCTTGGCCGCCGGCTAAAATAAACGCTACTGTATTGGCATCTTCGCCCGTATAGAGTTCCATTTTATCGCCACATAATGCTGTTATTTGTGCAACCCGTGATAAATCACCCGTTGCCTCTTTTATACCTATTATATTGGGTACTTCGGCTAAACGTGCCACTGTTTCTGGTAAAAGATCACAAGCTGTCCGCCCAGGTACATTATAGAGGATCTGAGCAATATCAACGGCCTTGGCAATAGCCTTATAATGAAGGTACAAGCCTTGTTGCGTCGGTTTATTGTAATACGGAGTGACTAATAATGCCGCATCAGCCCCAAGATCTTTCGCATGCTGTGTAAGCTCAATAGCTTCACTGGTCGAATTGGCACCTGTGCCGGCAATAACAGCAATGCGCCCTGCCACTTGCTCTACAACTTGGCGGATCACAGTGCAATGCTCTGCTACTGATAGCGTAGCCGATTCACCGGTTGTTCCCATCGCCACAATCGCGTTAGTACCGCTACTAATATGGAACTCTATCAGTTTATTTAGGCAGTTAGCATCCAACGAGCCATCTGCTCGCATCGGTGTAACCAATGCTACCATACTGCCACTAAACATGATCTGTCGTTCTCCAAAAATAATCCTCCATGATACTTTGCTGACTGCTAGATGACAAGAACCCCCTCACTATATTAAAGTAGTAGCCACACCAGAAACATCTGCAAAGGAACTAAAATGACCACAGTACAACTGAACCAAGCTGTGCCTGACTTTCAACTACCCAGCACCAGCGATACTATTTTCCAGCTATCTGCGCATAAAGGCAGCAATATTGTTATTTATTTCTACCCTAAAGATAATACGCCTGGCTGTACATTAGAAGGGCAAAATTTTCGTGATCATTTTACTGAGTTCGAGGCGCATAACACACTGATCTTTGGTATTTCGCGTGACAGTGTCCGCGTACATCAAAACTTCAAGGCTAAACATGCCTATCCATTCGAATTACTCTCTGATGCAGATGAGCAAGTATGCAAACTTTTTGATGTGCTTCACCTTAAAAAGAATTATGGTCGTGAATACATGGCAATTGTGCGCAGTACCTTTTTGATCGATAAACAAGGTGTTTTACGAAAACAATGGCGTAAAGTCAAAGTTAAAGAGCATCTAGCCGAAGTTTTAGAGGCAGTAACTGTACTTTAGGCTATTTTTTCCTATTAAAAAAGTTTTAAATTAGGCAGGTTTTTTCAACTTTTGGTAAGCCCCATTTCTATTAAGCTTAGCTATCATCCATGTAAAGTTATCCACAGTTTCTACACAGATCACCCCCAATAAGCTATTTCCAAACCACATCATCTTGTGGTTCAATCATCAAAAAACCACAACAGCTTGTGGTTAAGGCTACTTTAGCTATATCTCAAAATACTAATAGGTTTATCACTATGACAGGCAAAGCAACAGCACAACAAAATACCCACTCTAAATACCAAGTTATCCGCCGTAATGGACAGGTTACTGATTTTGATAGCAGTAAAATTTCAGTGGCTATCACCAAAGCATTTCTTGCTGTCGAAGGTAACTCAGCACAAGAAAGCCAGCGTATTCACGAAACAGTTGCCAATATTACTAAACAGATTGCTGATAGCTTAACCCGTCGTTTAGATGACGGCGGTACGGTACATATTGAAGATATTCAAGATCAAGTTGAACTTGCATTAATGCGCACCGGTGAATATAAAGCCGCACGTGCCTATGTACTATACCGTGAACAACAAGCTCAAAAACGACTTGAAGAAGAAAAGAAACATCCTACGGCGGTAAATGAGACTCCCCTTCACGTCACGGCAGCTGATGGCAGCAAACATCTCTTAGATATCGACCGCCTGCGTAATCTAATTGATGAAGCCTGTGAAGGCATTACTGCTGTTGATAGTGCCGCAATTTTACGTGATACCCGTCGTAATATATTTGATGGTGTTGCTGAATCAGATGTTGAAAAAGCATTAATCATGTCAGCACGCACCTTTATTGAGCAAGATCCTGCCTACAGCACCGTCTCTGCGCGTCTACTAATGGATAGTATCCGCCGAGAAGCATTAACCTTTGTCTACAAACAAGCTCATCAAGCCTCGCAACATGAAATGGCTGATGCCTATCCAGACTATTTTAAAAACTACATTCAGCTTGCCATCGATCACCAATTATTAGCACCAGAATTAGCACAATATGATCTTGAACTATTAGGTAAAGCCTTAAAACCTGAAAATGATTTCAACTTCACTTACCTTGGTTTACAAACCTTGTATGACCGCTACTTCATCCATAAAAATAATGTTCGTTTTGAATTGCCACAAGCATTCTATATGCGTGTTGCCATGGGCTTAGCCAGTAATGAAATTCACCGTGAAGAACGCGCTATTGAGTTCTACAAGCTATTGTCATCATTCGACTTTATGAGCAGCACCCCTACCCTATTCAACTCTGGCACACTGCGCCCGCAGCTCTCTTCATGTTATTTAACATCCGTACCCGATGATTTAGGGGGCATTTATAGCGCGATGCGGGACAATGCCCTACTGTCAAAATATGCTGGCGGTTTAGGTAATGACTGGACCCGCGTTCGTGGTCTAGGCTCACATATTAAGGGCACTAATGGCAGCTCACAAGGCGTAGTGCCCTTCTTAAAAGTCGCCAATGATACTGCGGTAGCCGTCAACCAAGGCGGCAAACGTAAAGGTGCGGTCTGTGCTTATTTAGAAACTTGGCATATTGATATTGAAGAATTTCTTGATCTGCGTAAAAACACCGGTGATGATCGTCGTCGCACCCATGATATGAACACCGCTAACTGGATCCCTGATCTGTTTATGAAGCGTGTAGTCGAAGAAGGTAACTGGACATTATTCTCACCAGAAGAAACACCTGACTTGCATGATCTAACCGGTTTAGCCTTTGAAAAATCCTATGTTGAATACGAAGCCAAAGCCGAGCGCGGCGAAATTCGCAACACCAAATCAATGCCTGCGACAGACCTGTGGCGTAAAATGTTAGGTATGTTATTCGAAACAGGTCATCCGTGGATCACCTTTAAAGATCCCTGTAATATCCGCAGCCCACAACAACATGTCGGTATCGTACATAGCTCAAACTTATGCACCGAAATCACACTGAACACATCAGATGATGAAATTGCGGTATGTAATCTAGGCTCAGTGAACTTACCACAACATATCGATGAAAATGGTCTTGATTTAGAAAAACTAAAACGCACCATCACCACCGCCATGCGCATGTTAGACAATGTAATTGAATATAACTATTACAGCGTGCCGCAAGCACGCCGTTCTAACTTACAACATCGTCCTGTCGGTCTGGGAATTATGGGATTCCAAGATGCACTATACAAAATGCGTCTGCCGTATAGCTCAGAACAAGCCGTTACTTTTGCCGATACATCAATGGAAGCTGTGAGCTACTACACCATCGAGGCCTCCTCTGATCTAGCACAAGAACGTGGCAGCTATAAATCATACCAAGGTAGCTTATGGAGCCAAGGCATACTACCCATTGACTCTATTAAACTACTACAACAAGCGCGTGGTGAATATCTGCAACAAGATGATAGCTCGACCCTAGATTGGGCAACGTTGCGTGACAAAATAAAACGCCAAGGCATGCGTAACTCAAACACCATGGCGATTGCACCTACAGCCACCATTTCAAATATTTGTGGTATTAGCCAATCGGTTGAGCCAACCTATCAAAATCTATTCGTTAAATCTAATCTATCCGGTGAATTCACCGTGATTAACCCGTATATGGTTGACGATTTAAAAGAACGCGGTTTATGGGATGAAGTCATGGTCAACGATCTAAAATACTTTGATGGTAGCTTGCAAGCAATTGATCGTATTCCACAAGAGTTAAAAGAACTGTATGTCACCGCCTTTGAAATGGATGCCCGCTGGTTAATTGAAGCGGCATCACGCCGTCAAAAATGGTTAGACCAAGCCCAAAGCCTGAATCTCTACATGGCAGAACCCTCAGGCAAGAAAATGGATAACCTCTACAAATTAGCATGGTTACGGGGTCTTAAAACCACCTATTACCTCCGCTCAATGGGTGCGACTGCCGCTGAGAAAACATCATCATCCGCACCCGCACCTAACATAGCAGTAGTTAATAGCTCATTGGATAACATTACCGCAGGTGAAGGTATAGAAGCGCCTCAAGCCTGCTCTATTCTCGAACCAGATTGCGAGGCATGTCAATAATGTTAAATTGGGATGATCCATTTGCAGCAACGGCTAAAGTAGCACCTGAGCCAGAAGCGTCAGAAGCACCGGCAAAACCAGCAGCAAACGAACAAGGCGCAGTGCCCAATAAGCTCGCTAATGTTGAGCCCTTGCCCATCATTGATATTGCACCTGTTAACGCCGATGATAAACGTGTTGTCAACGGCCTAACAGACGTAAACCAACTAGCACCATTCAAATATCCATGGGCATGGGAATATTTCTTAAATGCCAATAAAAATCATTGGACACCGCTCGACATCAATATGACTGCGGATATCCATGACTACAACCATAAACTGACGCTAGAAGAAAAACATGTTTATACCAATGTCATGTCCTATCTCACCACCTCTGATATTCTCGCCATGCGTAATATCGGCCTAGCGGTGATGGAAAAAATGACCGCGCCTGAATTGCAAATCTATCAAGCGCGCCAAGTGTATGAAGAAGCACTACACACATGGGCCTACCAACACTGCATCGAAACTATTGGTCTAGATCAAAGTGAAATCTACAATCGCTACCGCGTAGTGCCTGAGATTAACCAAAAGATCCAATTGGCTAATCGTCGCCTAAACTCCGTGTTGCGTAGTGATATTGACTTACGTAATCGTGATGAACTAGAAAACTTCGTCATGGCCTATGCCTTTTTTGGCGGCATATTTGAAGGTTGCTGGTTCTATAACGGGTTCAGCCCCATCTTTGCACTACAACGTCGCGGCCTAATGAAAGGCACTGCCGAACAACTGCAATACATTATGCGCGATGAAGTGCTCCATGCTTCATTTGGCATTAAAGTTGTTAGACAAATCATTAAAGAAGAAAACGTAGTGCTCGATCCGAAAAAGATCCAAGAAATGTTCGAAGAAGCCTATGAAGCTGAAAAAATCTACACCGGCTACATCTTGCGTGATCCAATCTTGGGCTACTCCAAAGAAGACCATATCGCCCAATTCCGCTTTATCGCCAACCGCCGCGCCAAACAACTAGGCTTTGAAGCGCCCTTCCCTGGCGCAAAAAACACCCTAAAATGGCTAGATGAACAAGCTAATATGAAAAAAGAGAAAAACTTCTTTGAGACTAAGGTCACTGAATATCAGACTGGTGGGGCTTTGAAGTGGGATTAAAAAGAGTTTAAAATCATGCCTACGGTATTAAAAGTTGGTCCTTTCCATTTTTT
>CAYTAM010000049.1:0-8404 GCA_964435685.1 uncultured Methylophaga sp.
TAGTGGCAATTATAATGCACTTGCTTGGGTACAAGATGAAGTCCAACAATCATTAGCTGATGCACTACAAGCGCTAACAACATTTATTGATTCACCGGATAATGATTCGGCAATTGAGCAATGTATAACACATATTTATCAAGTCAGCGGTACTATGGAAATGTTGGATTTGCAAGGTGCCCACCTATTAGCAAGTGAAATGTTAAGATCTGCCACCATGATCCGCGATGATAACAACAGTGATCATTCCGATACTCAAGACAGTATTCTAAAAGGATTGTTAATATTACCCAATTATTTAAAATTACTGAATGATAACTTACAAGACCATCCTTTGCATCTTATTGCCATACTTAATGAATTGCGTCACGCTCGGGGTGACGATAAGCTTGCAACAAGCGCATTATTTTCACCCAACTTAGCGGTAGCATTGCCTAACGCTATTGTCCCAGATCCTAACAAGCTACTACCTAAGCTTGCTATTTCAACCACGAAACTCGGTTATGCATTCCAATATTCATTACTTCGTTGGTTCAAGGGTGATGATGTTCTTAGTCTACGAAGAATGGCTAATATTGCCCGCTACTTGCGACTAAGCTGTATTCAGGAGCGCTCTATTGTATTGTGGTGGGCTGCTGAGGGCGTTATTGAAGGCTTATTAGATAAGGGTTTACCTGCTACGCCCGAAATAAAACTGATGGTGGGTAAACTAACTGCTCCTATCAAATTTTTCACAGTTGAAGGTGAACAAGAGTATATTGCACTATTCCCCTCAGATTTAACCCAAGCTTTGCTACTTCAAGTTGCGCGCGCCACAAGCTCCGGAAAACATATCACTGCACTGAAAAAGACGTTTGCACTCCAGTTTTTTGATTCACAGCAGCAGCAAAATATTTATAAGCTTACCGATAACGCATTACCCGATGTACATTTTGAACTTATTAGCCAAATTCAAAATATAAAAGAAGAAATTAATCGCTTCCACGAACAAAATCAAACAGCTGAATCTATCACTATCATTAGTGACCAACTAAGCAATATGGCAGGCACGTTTGAACTGCTAACGGATCTTAGTACCAGTGAGCTATTACAACAACACGCCCATCAACTTGATGCACTTATTTCACAACAACAATTACCCGATGATGACCATTTGATGTCATTGGCAGATACCTTGTTGAAAGTTGAATATCAGCTACAATCAGGTCAGAAAATAGCAGATCAGCAAGCGATTGAGAAGAACCAACTGCAGAAAACTGTACTAACAGAATGTCTAAATGAGCTTATTTTAATCAAAGAATTATTTGTCTCGTTGGCTAATGAAACAAAAAACACCTCTGGATCCTCAGCAGAAATATCAAGCCAACTGGATCTTATTGCGGGTAGCTTAACAATACTCACACTAAATGATGCTGCTAGTCTTCTTGAAGGTACTGCTAAACAATTAACGCAAATGATGGGGGATGATGAATCGCTGTCATCAGCAGAACTGGCTAGCTTTGCTGAAATAATTGCCTATGCCGATCTCTATATGGAAGGGATAAAACAAGGTGGTTCTCAACAAGCAGAGTTATTAGACCGAGCACACACAATCCTCAAGCAGTTTAGTGCTACTGATGAAATTCTTAATATCAATAATACTCCCCTAGAAATCACCTTTGATGAACTCGATCAACCCAATTTTTCACCGGAGACTGTAGCCAAGCAAACAAGTGTTGCTCGCTATATTGAATCATTAAAAGTGCTGCCCGATCCTGTCCCCGAAGAATCTAGTGTTACACGCTATATCAAACAGTTAGAACAAGAGGCTGTGCAGGTCGAAACAGGCGTTGCTCGGTATTTAAGAGAACAACAAGGCGCTGCCGAAGCTTCCGTAGAACCCTCTGAGGATTTTATTGAGGAAGACATCGACACTGAACTTGCTGATGTTTTCATAGAAGAAGCAGAAGATATATTAACGCAATTAACCACGCTCATTGCTCAATGGAAAACAGATCAAGATCATCAATCTCTGACAGATATTCGCCGTCATTTTCATACTCTTAAAGGTAGTGGTCGTATGGCGGGTGCAGATGTTGTTGGCGACGTATCGTGGTCAATTGAACATTTACTAAACCAAGTGTTAGAAGGTTTCCAAACACTGTCACCTGAAATGGTAGAACTAGTAGATAATGCTTTCCAATTAATGGCTGACTTGCTTGCACGTTTCTCCGCCAAAGAAATGGCTGCAACAGCAACATCTAGCTTTATAATTGAGCAAGCTAACAGTCTTTTAACTGAAGAAATTGCTGCTGAGTTAAGCGAAGAAGAGGAGTTGCAGCAAATATTTTTTAGTGAAGCGGCACAGCATATCGCCACCTTCAATAATGCATTTCAAAATGCTGGCTCACCTTTTGATCTTAATAAAGACTTACTTCGCGCTGCCCATTCTCTTAAAGGCTGTGCAAATATTGCCCAAGTAACATCAGTTGCTACTGTTGCAACAAAGCTGGATCACACGCTACGTACACTTTATGAACAAAATCTAAGTTTAAATGAGCAACAACTATCGCTATTAACATCAACGATAAATGGTCTTGACCGCACCATAGCAATGCTTGGAGAAGAAGATCCTGATGACAGCATTAATGAAACAGCATTGATCGATAACCTTGAGGAAATCCTAGCTTCTGCAAATACCAATAATGACTTTGAAACAGCTGAGAAACTGATTGACCCAGAATTTGTTGCAGTCTACCTAGAAGAGACCGATGAATTATTGGGTAGCTATTCTGAACAATTAGAGCAACTTCAACAGCAACCCGATAATGCTGAACAGCAAAATGCAATTCATCATACCTTAGCAATATTGACAGAAAATGCGCAACACGCTGAACTAACTACACTTACGTCACTTTATCAATTGTTAGCTAAATTAACTTCAAAAGTCAGCAACAATAATGACAATGTCTCTACATTACTTGATTTGGGGCTTGAAGAAGTAAACACTCAAATTGAACACTTAATGCAAAATAAGCCTTTTAGTAGCATTGATGGTTATATTCAAGAAGTTGAAGCAATTTTAAGCTCAGAACCAGAACTAACTCAGGATAAACCAGCTCCACAAGAAAGTGAAGCTATTTATGAACTATTTACCATACCAACAGAAGATCCCGATCTACTCGAAGCCTTTACTGAAGAATGTGCCGAATTACTAGAATCAAGCGGTAATGCCATCAAAATATGGCAGCAAGATGAAAATGACCAAGAAGCTGTTATGCAGCTTCAGCGTGATTTACATACGCTAAAAGGCGGATCACGGTTAACAGGGATCATCCCCATTGCAGATCTTACTCATCAAACAGAATCATTAACCTTCTTAGCCATCGATAATAAATGTGAAACCGATGACCGTTTCTTTGATTTATTATTACGTTGCCAAGATCGTTTAGCTGAAATGCAAGAACAATTAGCGAGTGGTTCTGATTTTGTATTTGCCCACGACTTAGTAACAGAAATTGCACAATTCTCCAATCAGCCTGTTGCTATGCAGACACGTCAAGTTAAGCCAACACTTACCTTGGAAAAACAATTAGATAATAAATCTAATGTCCCGGTGCAGCATGAACAAATAAGGGTGCGTGCTGATTTACTTGATTTTATTTCCAACTTTGCGGGCGAAGTCAATATTTCTCGCGACCGTGTAAGCCTACAAAATACTGCGATTCAATTACAATTAACGGAAATGGACGTTACTGTTGATCGATTACAGGAGCAGTTGCGAAAACTGGAAATTGAGACTGAAACACAAATTCTATTTCGTTATGAAGATGAAAAGCCTGAACAAGATTCAGAATTTGATCCTTTAGAATTAGATCGCTTTTCGATGATTCAACAACTGTCTCGAAGCTTGACAGAAAGTGTCAGTGATATTAATGAAATAACAACCTCTCTTGATAACCTAGTGCGCGACTCTGATGCAATTCTATTACAACAGTCCCGTTTAAGCACTGATCTCCAGCAAGGCCTGATGAATACTCGTCTGCTTCCTTTTGACGGGCTTATTCCACGATTTGAACGTATTATTAGACAGGTTAATTCTGAGTTAGGTAAAAAATCTGCACTGTTAGTTCACGGTGAAAATTACGAGTTGGATAGAACCATCCTTGATCGTATTGTTGCACCTATTGAGCATATTATTCGTAATGCTATCGCCCATGGTATTGAACTTCCTGAAGATCGCCTGCGATCAGGTAAAGATGAAACAGGACAACTAACCCTCTCTATTATGCGTGAAGGTTCTGAGGTATTGATTACGTTAACCGATGATGGTCTAGGTATTGATGTAGAAAAGGTTCGTAGTAAAGCATTAAATCAAGGGCTGATCAATCCTGACCATATGCCCTCTGATGAAGATCTTATTCAATTGATATTAACCTCAGGTTTTAGCACTGCTGACAATGTATCGCAGATTTCTGGACGCGGTGTAGGTATGGATGTCGTAAGTAGTGAGATCCGAGCACTAAAAGGTAGATTATCTATTCAGTCTACTGCGGGGCAAGGCACAACATTCAATATTCGACTACCGCTTACTCTGTCAATTATGCAGGCACTACTTGTCAGCTGTGGCGACCAAGAATATGCTATTCCTCTAGTGGCAGTTCATGCAGGCGATCGTATCCCTGTACACGCTATTAGTGAACTATTAGAAAATGAGGATAAACCCCAGTATGAATTTAATGGTGAGTACTATAAATTTATTTCCTTAGCGAGCTTACTCAAACAGCCACTAGTATTACCAGATGACCCTAAGTTACAACTACCATTATTATTATTCCGCTATGGTGATATGCATATTGCGCTACTGATTGATGCAATTAATAGCAACCGTGAAATTGTGTTAAAACCTGTAGGCGATCAATTAGCACATATTGAAGCAATTACCGGCGCGACAATCCTCGGTGATGGTCAAGTAGTGTTTATCCTAGATATTCCAACGCTGGTTGATACAACCAAGTTAGACAAACAACAACAAGATACTGATTCATTGCTTACAACACCTGCTAAAATAGAAAATCCGAGTGATCGTAGCCCTATCGCACTGGTCGTTGATGACTCGATTACCATGCGTAAAGCCTCCGGTAACTTGCTAAAACGTCATGGTTTTGACGTTATTACTGCACGTGATGGCATCGACGCTGTTGCCCAACTAAATGAACAAATTCCTGATATCATACTGCTAGATATCGAAATGCCTAGAATGGATGGCTTTGAATTTGCCACCCTAGTGCGAAACGTTGAGCAGTACAAATCACTGCCAATTATTATGATTACCTCTCGTACTGGTGACAAACATCGTGAAAGGGCGTTAAATATTGGTGTTAATGCTTATTTGGGTAAACCTTATCAAGAAATAGAGCTTATGGAAACCATCCAAGCATTACTAGAATACTAATTAGGAATATTCTATGTCCGAACAATATACCGATTTCATCCCCTGCATGCTAATACCGTTGCAACAACATTATTTGCTGCTACCCAATACCACCTTAGCTGAAGTTATCCCCATGCCGAAACTTGATAAAGTGAGTGACAAACCCGGTTATTGGGTGGGTCAATGCAAATGGCATTCATGGCAAATTCCCGTTATTGACCTTGAAGGACTAGTTCAAAACAACCCTGCAAATACCGCTGATGCCAATAAACTGTGTGTAGTTAGGGGGATAAACGAGACCAGCGGTATCAGTGTTTATGGTCTTCCTTGTTATGGCGTGCCACAACTAATTCACCTGACTGAATCTGCGCTTCAACCCATCGAAGATGCAGATCAATCAGAATATTTACACAGCCAAATCCAAATAGGTAATAATATTGCCTATATTCCTAATTTAGATACTATAGAAGCCGCGCTCAATTAATATTAACTAGAAAACACAATCACACCATGATCAAACTAAAATGGCTATTTTGGAGTAGTTTATACCTACTATCATTCACTGCTACCCTTACTTATGCAACTAGCGATACCGCAGTTTTAGCAAAGCAACGCGTACTATTCCAGCAGGCAAAAAATGCTTTGGAAATTAACCGGTTTTCTACGTTTAATACACTGCAATCACAATTACATGGTTACCCACTACAGCCCTATTTAGAGTATTTATATTTACGCAAGCGGTTAAAGCAAACTAACAATATAACTATTAAGCAGTTTCTAAACGAACATCAAGGCACGTTTTATGCGGAGCGACTGCGCAATGTTTGGCTAGATCGACTGGTCAGAACAAAACAGTGGCAAGTATTTGTTGATGGCTACCGCGCACCGCAATCTGTGTCAAGACAATGTTTACGCTTGCAAGCACTCATTGCAACCAGCCAATATGAACAGGCACTAAAAGACACGCCCGCGTTATGGTTATCTGCTAAATCTCAACCCGCATCGTGTAATATCGCCTTTAAATTCTGGCAAGATAAAGGTCTGATCACCGATGAGTTTCGCCGCCAGCGGATCCACCTTGCTTTAACCGAAAATCAATTTTCACTAGCGCTCTATCTGGCAAAATCATTGGCTGATGCGGCTCAGACCAAGGCAGAAATTTTAGCTTGGCAAAAAATTCATAATAACCCTCTTACGTCACTGCAATCATTAGCTACTCAGCCTTATGATCTGCGCCAAGATACCGCTATATCACGTGATATAATCCGCCATGGTATAGCTCGCCTGGCACGAAAATCCACCGATCAGGCTTATAAAATATGGCAAGGCATCGAAGCTAATTATAGTTTCAGTGAAGATGAAAAAAATCTCACTAGAGCTACTATAGGCAAGCGCGCTGCTTTAAGCCGTGAAGATAGAACACTGGAATTTTATGGTAATGCCCCAGCAGATCCATGGCGAGCACGTGCCGCACTCTGGCAACAAGATTGGCAAGCTGTTCAGCGTGCTATTGCCAGCCTTAGTTTTGATGATCAGCAATCAACTCGCTGGCAATATTGGCTAGGGCGCAGTCAACAAGAGTTAGGTGATAAAGCCGCAGCTGATTCAAGCTACCAAGGTATTGTGATGCAACGTGACTATTATGCATTTTTAGCGGCCGACAAACTAGGTCTATCCTATCAAATGAACCATAATCCTATTGCCTCGACAGAGTCAGGACTAGATAGTATTTCACAGCAATCCGCACTTCTTCGGCTTAAAGAATTTTACGCCCTTAATATGAATCTTGAAGCACGCAGGCAAGCCTATAAGCTTAAACAAACCCGTACACCGCGAGAACTACAGCTTATTGCAATACTAACCCATAGCTGGGGCTGGCATAACCAAACTATCGCCTTGCTAGGTAAAGCAAGATATTGGGATGCCCTAGATTTACGTTTTCCCATTGCGTTCAAATCCAAAGTATTCAAAGAAGGTAAAATAAATAATCTAGATCCCGCTTGGTTGCTGGCGGTTATTCGCCAAGAAAGCGCCTTCCACATTCATGCCCGATCGCCTGTCGGTGCCTCAGGTTTAATGCAGCTTATGCCAAAAACAGCAGTTTCAATTGCTAAATTCATCAAACAACCGTTAAAGAGGCAATCGGAACTGCTTGATCCGGCTAGAAATATACAACTTGGCAGTGCATACTTAAGAAAAATGTATGACAAAAACCAAAGTAATCCTGTATTAGCCACTGCCTCATACAACGCAGGCCGGCACCGTATACAGCGCTGGCTACCTAAATCTCAACTTGCTGCAGATATCTGGATTGAGAATATTCCCTTCAATGAAACACGAAAATACACCAGCAATGTACTAAGTTACGCTGCTATTTTTGAACACCAGCTCAACGGATCTATCACACCTTTATACCAACGTATGCCTGCAATAAATCCTAAAAAGCCTTAGACTGTACACATGGATACGTATCTCGTCGGCGGTAGCGTCCGCGATCAGTTGCTTGGCTTAGCGATTAAAGATCGAGATTGGGTGGTGGTCGGCAGTTCGCCTGCAGAAATGCTAGAACAAGGTTATCAAGCAGTGGGAAAAGATTTCCCCGTCTTCCTCCATCCAAACACACATGAAGAGTATGCCCTCGCCCGCACCGAGCGCAAAACAGCACCGGGCTATAAAGGTTTTACCGTTCACGCCGCACCCGATGTCACATTAGAACAAGATCTTAAGCGACGAGATCTCACTATCAATGCCATTGCCCAAGCAGAAGATGGCACATTAATCGATCCCTTTAATGGTCAACAAGATCTTAAAAATAAAATTTTACGCCATGTATCGCCCGCATTTATTGAAGATCCGGTGCGGGTATTGCGCATTGCCCGTTTTGCAGCGCGCTTTGACTTCACCATTGCTGATGAAACCAAACAACTTATTCAACAAATGGTGCAAAACAAAGAGCTAGATCATCTGGTTGCTGAACGTGTTTGGCAAGAA
>CAYTAM010000050.1:0-8358 GCA_964435685.1 uncultured Methylophaga sp.
TATAATCTCTATTTCTCAATAAAGGCACAGCTTATCCCATAATGAGCTCTGATGGTGTTAGATCTTCTCTATGCGAGCCAGCTCCCATCCGTATCGCTAAGTTTAAATCATTTTTAGAATCCGCATTATGAATAGCCTCTTCCAAGGTGATTTTGCCCTGTTGATAGAGTGCTAATAGTGCTTCATCAAATGTTATCATGCCCTTTTCAGAACCCTCTTTCATCGCCGCTTTTATACCACCGATATTGCCTTTTAGAATTAATTCTGAAATATAAGGCGTATTAATTAACACTTCAACCGCAGGTACGCGTTTACCATCCACAGTCAACAATAACCGTTGTGATACGATTGATTTTAAATTTAATGATAAGTCCATTAATATTTGGCGATGTGCCCTTTCAGGGAAAAAGTTTAAAATTCTATCGATTGCCTGATTGGCATTATTGGCGTGTAGCGTAGCTAAACATAAGTGCCCCGTTTCAGCGTAATTAATAGCATGTTTCATTGTCTCCATATCTCGAATTTCACCGATCATGATGACATCTGGAGCTTCGCGAAGCGCATTAACCAACGCATTTTCATACGATAAGGTGTCAATACCTACTTCACGTTGTTGAACAACAGAACGCTCGTGATTATGAACAAACTCTAATGGATCTTCGATTGTTAATATATGTGATGCAGAATTACGGTTGCGATAACCGACCATGGCTGCCAATGATGTTGATTTACCTGATCCTGTTGAACCCACAACCAGAATCAAACCTCGTTTCTCCATAATGAGATCACCTAAAATCGGTGGCAAGGTCATTTCTTCAAAATGTGGTATATGTATTTGAATATAACGCACAACAATAGATACTTCGCCACGCTGACGAAAGATATTTACTCGAAAACGACCTATACCCTGTAAAGATATAGCAAAATTCATTTCCATTGTTCGTTTAAACTCTTCCAACTGCACTGAGTTCATTGTCGAAAATGCAAGATCCGCTACCACACCCGGAGGCAGTTTTTCTTCGCCAATAGCAACAATGTTTCCTTCAATTTTAAGATGAGCTCGTGCTGCTGTGCAAAAAAACAAATCCGATGCACCTTTATCAGCCATGATCTTCAAATAAGGCGTTATTTCCAAGTTATAATCCTCTTTTAAATAAATTAGACCTCCTTGCCTCAAACTACACTATTATACTGTTCCGTACTTCATTCTAACGGCACTGATCATCGGCAACTTTAATAAATCTGCCATTAAGCTATCCGTAGGCACCACCTTCCAATCTTCACCTAAACGAATCAATGTGCGTGCATTATTGTTGATGTATTCTAGATCGATAATCATCAGCCCATCTTGAGCAGAAGTCAACACCGATCGTATGGGTTCAACAATATCAGCACGATCTGATCCATTGTTTAGTGTGATCAGCAATGATTTGCCACACATTTCCCGCGCCCGACTTATATCATAAACCACCTCGGCTGTTGCGGCTAAACTGTCAGTAAAATTATCCTGACCAATTTTCCCTTGAATAACAACTAACTTATCAGGCTGTAATAGATCTTGATATTTCTGATAAACATCTGCAAAAACACGCACATCTAGACGTGCCGTTTGATCATCCAAAGTGATAAATGCCATCCTGCCACCATTTTTACCCTTCATTGTTCGAATCGCTACTATTAGGCCGGCGGTTATCACTGCTTTTTCATTACGCCGATACCCTTTGGATTCTGGTGCATCTAACTCACTGATCCTTTTAGGGATAAACTGTGCTAATTCATCAATATAGCGGTCAATGGGATGGCCACTCAAATAAAGCCCTAGTGTTTCTTTTTCTGCCACTAATAGCTGTTGTTCTGTCCAAGGTTCTATGTTAATGAGCGGCTCATCTACTTGATTAGCTTGGTCTACTGACGTTAAACCAAACATATCATTTTGCCCACTATCATTGTTGTCACGGTGCTGTTCGGCTATTTGTAATGCTTTGGTGAGGCTTGCTTCTAAACTTGCCCGATGCCCGCCCAATGAATCCATTGCACCGGCTTTAACTAGGGAGACCATCACCCGCCGGTTAATTTTTTTCATATCAACACGCTGACAAAAGTCATACAAGTTGGCAAAAACTTTACCTTGCTCACGTTCAGCCACAATACCTGCTAATGCGGCTTCCCCCACACCCTTAATTGCACCCAAACCATAGCGAATTAATTTTTCATCTGCCACTGTAAACTGAATTTTACTGCTATTCACATCAGGTGGAAGCACCACTAAACCCAGTGCTCGGCAATCATCTATAAAACTAACAATTTTATCGGTATTATCCATATCCGCTGATAATACTGCCGCCATAAATGCCGCTGGATAATGCGCCTTTAACCATGCCGTTTGATAAGCAATTAAGGCATACGCCGCCGAATGTGATTTATTAAAACCATATTCAGCAAATTTCTCCATCAAATCAAAGATTGGATTGGCTACTTTTTCATCGATATCACGCTTATTCGCGCCTTCTAAAAACAACTTACGCTGTTTTGCCATTTCTTCTGCTTTTTTCTTGCCCATAGCGCGACGTAACATATCAGCGCCGCCCAAGCTATACCCCGCCAACACTTGCGCAATTTGCATCACCTGTTCTTGATAAACAATTACGCCATAGGTGGGTTTTAAAACGGGTTCTAAATCTGGATGCGGATAATCCACTTTGGCGCGACCATGCTTACGGTTAACAAAGTCATCTACCATGCCTGATTGCAATGGTCCCGGTCGATATAGGGCAACCAAGGCAATAATATCTTCAAAGGTATCAGGCTGCAAACGTTTAATAAGCTCTTTCATACCCCGTGATTCAAGCTGAAATACCGCGGTAGTTTCAGCACGTTTTAACAAGTCATAAGTAAGCTTATCATCGAGCGGCAGGTTAACAAGATCAATTTTAGTAGCCTCATCAGCCGGCAACATCGCTTTAACATTTTTCACTGCCCAGTCAATTACAGTCAGTGTTTTCAGACCTAAAAAGTCAAACTTTACTAGCCCAACATTTTCCACATCATCTTTATCATATTGCGAGACTAAACTCGCACCATTTTGCTCACAATAAATCGGCGTATATTCTGTAAGTGCTTTCGGCGCGATAACTACCCCACCCGCATGTTTACCCACATTTCGAACCAATCCTTCTAACTGCAAAGCCAGATCAACCAGTGTTTTGACCTCGTCTTCTTTATCATAGCGCTGTTGTAGCAATGGCTCTTGCTCTAGTGCTTTAGTCAGTGTCATTTTCAACTCAAAGGGTACTAACTTGGCTAAACCATCAACCAAACCATAGGGATAACCTAATACCCGACCCACATCACGCAATACCGCTTTTGCGGCCATGGTGCCATACGTAATAATTTGGGAGACATGATCACGACCATAATGTTGTGACACATACTCAATAACGCGATCACGGCCTTCCATGCAGAAATCAATATCAAAATCAGGCAACGATACTCGTTCAGGATTGAGGAATCGCTCAAATAATAAATCATATTGTAGCGGATCAATATCAGTGATTTCTAAAGCATACGCCACCAGCGAACCCGCACCCGATCCCCGCCCCGGCCCTACCGGCACTTCATTGCTCTTTGACCACTTAATAAAATCAGCAACAATCAAAAAATAGCCCGGAAAGCCCATTTCATTGATAACATCTAATTCAATTTGAAGTCGCTCTTCATACTCCGCTCTTTTTTGCGTTAATACTGCTGGATCTGGAAATAATACCGGTAGGCGTTGCTCTAGACCCTCATATGACTCACGACTAAAAAACGCTTCAATGGTCATCCCCTCTGGCACAGGGAAATCAGGTAAATAATGCTCCCCTAATGTCAACTCAGCATTGCAACGCTTGGCAATTTCAATAGTGTTTTTAATGGCTTCTGGAATATCACTAAACAATTCAACCATTTCTTGTGCTGTACGTAAATATTGTTGATCTGAGTAATTGCGTGGCCGGCGTGGATCATTGAGCAAACGACCATCACTAATACACACTTTTGCTTCGTGTGCTTCAAAATGATCTTGCTCAATGAAGCGAACATCATTGGTCGCAACAACCGGTAAATCATGGCTTACTGCTAAGTCTAATGCAGTTTGGATATAACGCTCTTCATCATCACGCCCGGTACGGATTAACTCCAAATAAAACCGATCAGCAAACAGTGCTTTCCAATGTGCAACAATACTCTCGGTTTCATCTTGCAGTCCATTCAATAGTGACTTCCCTAACACACCCTCGCGCCCGCCAGCAAGACAAATCAAACCATCAGTTTGACCCTCCAACCATTCTAAATCTAGCATTGGCACACCTAAATGTTGCCCTTCAATATAGGCACGTGATAATAAGCGTGATAAATTCAAATAGCCTTGTTGATCTTGGCATAGCAATACAAAGCGGCTACTTCTTTTACTATCTTCGGGATCGCGCAAGCGTAAATCAGCCGCTATAATTGGTTTCACGCCGGCTTGTTGCGCCGCTGTATACACCTTCACCGCAGCAAATAAATTATGTTGATCAGTAACTGCAATTGCAGCCATGCCTGCATCGGTAACGGCCTTAAATAAAGGCTTGATCCGTACTAAACCATCTACTAAAGAATAATCGGTATGAAGGTGGAGGTGAACAAACTGTGCTGTCATATTGGTAAATTGAACTTAATTTTTATCGGCGGAATTTCACTGGATCAGGGATAACACCTTTGCCTAAGGTCTCCTCAAAAATAGCTTCTGCCTGTTTTCTACCGATTTCAAGGGATCCTTTCTCTGTCATACTGGCTTTAAATAATTCCGTTGCTGCCGTCACTTGCTCAGCATTTTGTTTCAAGTATAAGGTTTGGGTAGGATAAGCAAATTCAACACCTAATTGCTTTGCTAAACGCAGAATATCTAATAAAAAACGATGACGTTCGCGTAACTCTGTATTCCAATCCGGTGTTGCCCAAAATACATACACTAAAATATCTAATGAGGTCGAATTATACGCATTAAAATACACTTGATAGTAATCTTTTCTCATATAAGGATGCAGGCTGATTAAAGTTCTTATACCCTCACAAAATGCATCAATTTTTTCAGGTGAGGTGTCATAGGTTAGACCTAACATCGTCCTCATCCTACGAAAACGACGCGCACCCATATTATCAATGGTGGTATTAGTGAGCATTGAATTGGGCAAAGTGATCACTGAATTATAAAATGTTCTTATCCGCGTCGCTCTAAATCCAACCGTTTCTACTGAACCTTCTACATCGCCCACAACAACCCAATCACCAATATGGAAGGGACGATCAAGCAATACCGTAATAGAGCCAAAAAAGTTCCCTAACAGGTCTCTGGCAGCCAAGGCAAACGCCAAACCACCTAAACCAAGGCCAGCTAACAAACTCGTTACATCAATATGAAGATTATCGGCAACAAAAATAATGCCGATAATAACAACAAATACCTTCAAGCTTTTGCTTATCATTGGCACTAATAAATCGTCAAAACGATTAGCCGTACCACGTGCCTTATGCATTAATAAAGCATGGATAACATCAACCAGGCGGAAAGCGCTCCAAACGCCAGACAAGCTAACCAATAATTTCACTGCTACTGATAAAATAATCAATGCATTATCAGGCAAACCTAATGCACTTAGTCCCACCCACCAAATCAAAGCCATCGCCATCAAACCAAGCGGTCTTAATACGCTGCTTTCCAAGTCTTGAAAGCCATATTTTTTCTGCTTCCAGCGCACAACATTTCTAGCTAAAATCCATGCAACGACTTTATCCGCGATAGAACCAATAACAACAACCAAAAACATGCCTAGCCATTGCCAATGCTCTAATAAATAACCACCTTTTAATATCTCTGGAATAACAGACCGTATTCTAATATGAAGGGGTATTGTTTTTTGCGGATCGCCAGCCCCGTACTTTGCAGGCACGTCCAATAAGCCTTCCAACACATCAGGTAGCGTTGCTAATGTTGCACTGCTAAACAACCAGCGACCGTCTGCTTGCTTAACAATTTCAACAGTTCCCTGAGAGTAGCGACCAAACACATATATGCCATCTTTAGGATCAATAGGTATAGCATTAAAATCAACCTTTTTACTACGCTCAATAACTGAAGACAGTGTATTGGCAAGTTCTCTGCCTCTGGTTTGTTGAATTAAACTGCTAAACTCCGATAAATCCAATGTCGAAATAGCTTGCTCTATTTTATTTCTGCTACCCTCTGCCACGGCTACCATAGCAGTGCTAAATGTTTGCATAGTTGCCCGTGGGTTACTCAATGAAACGGGTATTTTGCTTTCATAAACAGTTACAATTTCTTGTTCAGCTGTCAGCATAATATTATCTGCATATAATGCAGATAATGGCAGCATTGCGCCAATAATGAGCGACACAATCTTAAAAAGTATTTTCATGATAAATCCAACTCCAATTCTGAATCAGGAAGATATTTCGACACCATCTGAACCGCTTGTTTCCACTGTTGGCTGGCAAATAATTGATCTCGTGGTGAGCCATGGCGACCATGCAATCGAATTAAACGCAGATGGCGTACAGGATCATCTGCTAGCTTTAATCCATCAATCACTTGCACCACACTGTCCGGTTTATTACACACTAACACCATATCACAGCCTGCTGACAAAGCGGCTTCGGCGCGTGCAAGACTGTTGCCCATAACGGCGGCACCCTCCATACTCAAATCATCACTCAATATAGCACCTTGAAATCCCAAACGTTCACGTAAAACTTCTTTTATCCAATAAGGTGAGAACCCAGCAGGTAAGCTATCGCATTGTTCATAAATAATATGGGCAGGCATAATACCTGCCAGATCTGTTTGGCATAAACGTTTAAATGGCAACATATCCGCTTGTAGCATATCTTCAAAATGACGGGGATCAATAGGCAATCCTAAATGTGAATCTACCTCTACCGCTCCATGCCCAGGAAAGTGTTTGCCCACTGCCGGCATCCAAGCACGCTTCATGCCTTGAATATAAGCATAAGCCATCGATGCCACCGCTTCTGGATCACGATGAAATGACCTATCACCAATGATTTCGCTAATGCCATAATCTAAGTCTAGTACCGGTGCAAAACTAAAATCAACGCCAATCGCACGTAACTCCGCTGCCATCAGCCAACCCGCTACTTCAGTATTTTTTAATGTTTGTTTAGGATGTTGCCTATAGTGTTTACCTATCTCACCTACCGGTGGCAAGCGGGTAAATCCTATGCGAAATCGTTGTACTCGTCCGCCTTCATGATCAACTGAAATCAATAAATGCGGATCGCGCAGTCCTCTAATGTCGTCGATGAGCGCTTTAACTTGTTCTGGAGATTGATAGTTGCGACTAAACAGGATAATGCCTCCCACAGAGGGGTGTTGCAAAATATCACGTTCTTCGTCACTTAATTCTAAGCCAACAATATCGACCATTAAGGGGCCTAATGTCATGTTTTACCTTTTAAAATATCGTCATTCCCGCATGTTTTAAGCGGGGATCTAAAGCCAATTCTAGAGTGTGACTCAACAGCTAACTGAAATGACGATTTAATTTCATTCATGTATTAAGACTTTAGTTCCTGGCTTAACCAGTTTAAACAAAGTCAATAAATCCTTATTATGCATACGAATACAACCATGAGATAACGGCTCGCCCATCGGCAAACTATCTGGGCAACCATGGATGTAAATATAGCGTTGCATTGTATCAACATTTGCCAATCTATTTTTGCCTAATTCCAAACCACTTAGCCATAAAATACGTGTTAAAATCCAATCTCGCTCAGGAAATTTAACACCCAGTTCAGCTGTATATATTTCACCCGTAGGTCGGCGACCAGAAAACACAGTATTCTCAGCTTGTCCCTCACCAATGCAGGCACGAATCCGATGCAAACCCCGTGGTGTACAACCACTCTGTTTTTGCTCGCCGGCACCCTTTAATGCTGTGGAAACAAGCGCCTTAAACACCTGTTCATTATTGTTTATAAAATAGCACTGCTGATATTTAATTGAAATTTCAATCATATCAACCACTATAAACAATTAATCAGCATTTGCCTAAGTTGAATTTTATTTAATACATTTACACCCAAACTACTTGAAGATGCAGATTTCATAGCTTAGCACGAAGGTCAGAACAAGACGCAATGTGCAGGTACAAAAAATATGCTCCTCGGCAACTGCTCCTGCATTTCTTGCATACACTCCATCCATGGAGATAAGCGACTAATCCCTGCGTTTTATGCCTAGAATATAATGGCTTCTTCTCTTGCTGAATCATGCATTTTCAAGTAGTTTGGGTATAT
>CAYTAM010000051.1:0-8322 GCA_964435685.1 uncultured Methylophaga sp.
AGCAACCTTTACCAATTCAACATCAGCAACGGTATTTGACTCATTGGGTAATCAACATATTGTAACGGTCTATTATAAGAAAACCGATGCGGCTCTTAATCAATGGAGTGTTGATGTCTATATTAATCAGCCAAGTGGTGGTAACCCACAGACACAACTTGGTGTAACTAAAACCTTAGACTTTGATCCAGCGTCGGGGGGAACATTATCCAGCACACCAACAGATCAAGCTTATAGTATTAATGCATTAACAAGTGGTGCAGCCGTGCCCCAAGTGGTCACGATTGACTTTGTGGGCACCACTCAAAACTCAGCTGCATTTACGGTAAATACCTTACAGCAAAATGGTTTTACTACTGGGCGATTAAGTGGTCTGGATATTAGTGATGCTGGTTTAGTGAGGGCAACCTATACTAACGGTCAGTCACAAGCTTTAGGCAAAATTGCCTTGGCAAACTTTGCTAATCCGCAAGGCTTAAAACAAATTGGTAATACGTCATGGACGGAAACCATTGATTCTGGTTTAGTGTTGTCAGGTGAGGCTGGAACAGGCAATTTTGGCTTGATCCAATCGGGAGCACTTGAGGCATCAAATGTCGATTTAACCAAAGAATTAGTGGGCTTAATTATTGCTCAGCGTAATTTTCAAGCCAATTCTAAATCGATAGAAACCCAAAATGCTATTACTCAAACAATTATAAATTTACGATGATTTCTTTTGTTATAGAAATAAACGGGTAAGAGGATTTTGTTATGGATCGGATGATTTATATTTCAATGAATGCTGCTCAGCAAACTATGCTGGCACAGGCGACCAATAGTAATAATTTAGCCAATATAAATACCACTGGCTTTCGGCAGGATTTTGAACAGTTCCGCAGTATGCCAGTATTTGGTGAAGGCTTGCCGACACGTGTTTATGCCATGAGTGAACGCCCTGCCACTGACTACCAGCAAGGCTCAATTCAATCAACGGGACGAGAATTAGATATTTCGGTACAAGGTGAAGGTTTTATTGCAGTGCAAGGTAAAGATGGCCGTGAAGGGTATACGCGAGCAGGTGATTTACATGTTACCACTAGCGGACAATTGGTCACAGGCACAGGTTTACCGGTCATGGGCGAAGGTGGCCCCATTGCCATTCCTCCCGCTGAAAAAATAGAGATTGGCAGTGATGGCACAATTTCAATTCGGCCAATAGGTGCTGATGCCAATGCATTAGCCGTGTTAGATAGGATTAAATTAGTTAAACCAGAACTGAGTAATGTATTTAAAGATAGTGATGGTTTGATGCGTATGCGTGACGGTAGCTCGGCACCACTAGATGCAACAATAAAAGTATCCTCAGGCACATTAGAAAGCAGTAATGTTAATGCCGTTGGCGCCTTGGTAAAAATGATTGAATTACAACGCCAGTATGAGATGCAAATAAAAATGATGAAGGCAGCAGATGATAACGCTACTGCATCGGCACGCTTGTTGCAACTTAACTAATAACAGCTTAATAACAGCGCAATAAAGCGTCAAAATAATGGTAGAAGGTATATATTATGAATCAAGCATTATGGATTGCTAAAACAGGGCTCGATGCCCAGCAAACGCGAATGGCAGTTATCTCAAATAACTTGGCCAATGTGAATACAACAGGCTTTAAGCAAGATCGGGCGGTATTTGAAGATCTACTTTATCAAACGATACGCCAACCGGGTGCACAATCGTCTGCTGGTACGCAGTTGCCATCAGGCTTGCTGATTGGCACGGGAGTGCGCACGGTCGCAACAGAAAAATTGCACACCCAAGGTAATATCGTACAAACAGGTAATGCTTTGGATATGGCGATTCAAGGGCGTGGCTTTTTCCAAATTTTGCAGCCTGATGGCACATTGTCATATACCCGTGACGGTACTTTTCAAATAGACTCTACGGGTCAAATGGTGATGTCAAATGGCTATCCATTAGAACCGGCTATTACCATCCCTGATGATGCCCAAAGTGTCACCATTGGTAGTGATGGCACTGTCAGTGTTTTACAAGCAGGACAAACATCACCCACAACAGTGGGCAATGTGGAACTGGCTGATTTTGTGAACCCAACAGGGCTACAAGCAATAGGTGAAAACTTATTTAGAGAAACGGCCGCCAGCGGTAGTGCGACAACAGGTACACCAGGGCTAACAGGAATAGGATCGATCTCAGCTGGAGCATTAGAAACTTCAAATGTTAATGTTGTTACCGAACTGATCAATATGATTGAGACACAGCGTGCTTATGAAATGAACTCAAAAGCAATTTCGACAGCCGATCAGATGTTGCAATATGCTAGTCAAAACCTTTAATAGCAATATAGGTCGAGATTTATTATGAAACACATCATTAAACTACTTATTATTACCAGTCTTATTGTGCTAACAGGCTGTGTCAATACGGTTGCAAAACGAGATCCGAGCTATGCTGCGGTTAGACCTGTAGCAATGCCACTTGCAGAGAATCATGACGGTGCTATCTTTGATATAAGTAGCAATGTATCGCTATTTGAGGATTACCGTGCTCGCCGAGTGGGCGATATTTTGACGGTTAAACTAGAAGAGAAAACAGCCGCTGAGAAAGAAACAGAAACCAAGATCATTAAGAGCAATAATAATAGCATTACCAACCCAACATTGTTTGGCACAACAACAGCATTTGACTTGCCGAGCATTTTACCTTTAGCCAACACCAGGGATAATAACTTAGCATTTAATTTGGGATCAACACATAACTTTCAAGGTGGTGGTGATAGCGATCAAAGTAATCAATTAACGGGTGATATTAGTGTTTCGGTAGTCGAACTTTTAGCTAATGGCAATATGATTATTCGTGGCGAAAAGGTGATTACCATTAATCAGGGTAATGAATATATCCGTATTTCAGGCATAATTAGCCCACGTGATATTGATGGCAATAATACCATCTCATCTAAACGCATAGCTGATGCACAAATTGCTTATGTCGGTGATGGCCCAACCAATGATGCCAATGTTGTGGGTTGGTTGGGGCGTTTCTTTTTAAGCTCATTGATGCCATTTTAGAAGGTGATAATAATGAAAATTAAAACACTTTTTATCGCGATTATTATTTTGTCGCTGTCTGGTGTTTTGCAGGCAGGGCGTATTAAAGATTTAGCGTCTATAGCGGGTGTGCGTAATAATCAGCTGGTAGGTTATGGATTAGTTGTGGGCTTAAATGGCACCGGTGATAAAACATCATTCACCGGTCAAAGCTTGCGTACCATGTTACGTGAATTAGGCGTTACATTACCGCCAGGAACCGATCCTAAAAGTAAAAATGTGGCTGCAGTGGTTGTTCATACTGATTTACCCGCATTTGTTAAGCCGGGTCAAACTATTGATGTGACCATTTCTTCTTTAGGTGATGCAAAAAGCCTCCGTGGAGGTAGCTTAATTATGACGCCCCTTAAAGGTATTGATGGAAAAATTTATGCGATAGCGCAAGGCAATTTAGTGGTGGGGGGATTTGGTGCTGAAGCGGGCGATGGCTCTCGTGTTACCGTTAACATCCCTAGTGCGGGACGCATTCCAAACGGGGCAACCGTTGAGCGTACAGTAGGTAATGCCTTTAATGTCGGCGATACTATTATTTTGAACTTGCATCAGCCTGATTTTACCACAGCCAGTCGATTAACCGATGCCATTAACCATACATTAGGAAAAGGTACAGCACGGGCAATGGATGCCTCATCAATAAAAGTTAATGCACCACGCGACCCCAGCCAGCGTGTGCCTTTTTTGTCTTTAGTTGAAAACCTTGAACTGACGCCTGGCGAAGCTGCGGCTAAAATCATCGTGAACTCACGCACGGGTACTATTGTTATTGGGCAACATGTTAGAGTCAGCCCTGTTGCTGTTACCCATGGTAATTTATCGGTGACTATTTCAGCAAATACCCAAGTGAGTCAACCCAATGCATTGTCAGATGGTGTCACAGTCATTACGCCTAATTTTGATGTGGAAATAACCGAAGAAGATAGCCGTATGTTTGTCTTTAACCCGGGCGTTTCATTAGATGAAATAGTGCGAGCGGTCAATCAAGTGGGTGCTGCGCCAGGTGATTTGGTGGCTATATTAGAAGCAATGAAACAAGCCGGCGCATTGCAAGCAGAGTTAATCATAATTTAATGGCCATCAATACGCCTATAGCTCAAACAGCGATAGACTTCCAAGGTCTTGCTGAGCTACGTAGAGCATCAAATAAAGGTGATAATGATGCAGCAACCCTACGTCAAGTTGCGGGGCAGTTTGAGTCATTATTCCTGAATATGATGCTTAAAAGTATGCGTCAAGCTAGTTTAGCTGAAGGTATGTTTGATAGCTCGCAAAGTGATATGTATCGAGACATGTCAGATCAACAATTGGCAATGGATTTATCATCGCGTGGCGGCTTAGGGCTGCAAGATATCATTATACGGCAATTAGGTGGCTCTGTTGGTGATAAGCCAACAGTAGCGGCGGCAGTGCAAAGTTATAGCATTGATACGGTAACAATAAGGCCAAAACTAGCAACAACTGTGCTTGTGGCAATGGATAAAGAAATTACGCAGATGGCTGCAACAACAATGACACCAAAAGATATAAGCAGCATTGCACCGCAAACAGAAATTAACTTTGATTCGCCAGCGAGCTTTGTTCAACAGCTCTGGCCAATGGCACAACAGGCTGCTGATAAATTAGGTGTGTCACCCACAGTGATCCTAGCACAAGCTGCTTTAGAAACGGGTTGGGGGAAATATGTTATTAAAGATGCAGCGGGACAATCTAGCCATAATTTATTTAATATAAAAGCAGATAGCCGTTGGCAGGGTGATTTTGTTACTAAAAGCACGTTGGAGTATCGTGATGGTGTTGCGGCTAAAGAGCAAGCGAAATTTAGATCGTATCACTCTTATCAACAAAGCTTTAATGATTATGTTAATTTTTTACAAACACAGCCTCGTTATCAGCAAGCACTACAACAAGTCCACGATCCCGATAAATTTATCGAAGCTTTACATAACGCAGGTTATGCAACCGATCCCGCCTATGCCGATAAAATACAACGTATTATGCGAAGCGATATATTGGCACAATTATCGCAACCATCAAGGCATTCATAACAACGTCGGTAATTTGACGGTTTGAGGTCATTACAATGAGTATGCTAAACATTGGGGTATCAGCCCTACTTACATCACAAAGTTCGCTGGCAACAGCCAGTCATAATATTAGTAATGTTAATACTGAGGGTTATACTCGTCAGCGGGCACAGCATATTACACGCGAGCCTTCTTTTCATGGCAGCCATTATATTGGCAAGGGCGTTACCATTGGCGGTGTTGAACGTATTTATGATAGCTTTATGGCCTCACAGGTTAGGGTTTATACATCGCAACAGTCTCAGCAAGACACATTTTTAACATTTTCTCGACAAATTGATGATTTATTAGGTTCGCCCCAGCTAGGCTTAAATAATGGTTTAGAGTCTTTTTTCAATGCGGTGCATGGTGTGGTGAATGATCCCACCTCCATTTCAGCGCGACAAGTGATGTTGACCGAAGGTGAAATCTTAGCCAATCGCTTTAATACCATTGATAAACAATTAGGTGAATTCAATAAACAGGTTGATAGTTTATTAGCTGTGTCGGTTAAAGATATAAATACCCTAACGCAAGGTATTGCTGAGTTAAATAGTGCGATTATTGCTTCGGGAGCGTCATCAACAGGCGATCAACCCAATGATTTATTAGATAAGCGCGATCAATTAATTAATGAGTTATCCAAATATTTGACCGTCAATATTATCCCGGAAGATACCGGAGCCCTTACTGTTCTTGTGGGCAATGGTCAAGCATTGGTGGTGGGAACATCAAGTATTAAATTACATGAGATCGTAGACACATCCACCAGCCCAGTACGTGTTGGAATTGGTTATGGGCCAGCACAAATAGATGTGTCAACACAATTAACCGGTGGCAGTGTCGGCGGTGCTTTTCAAGTACGCAATGATGTAATTGGTGCTGCTCAAGCAGAGCTTGATGCCTTGGCATTAGGGGTGACAGTCAACTTTAACAGTCAACACCAAAAAGGGGTGACACTAGATGGTAATATAGGGGGTGAGTTTTTTGCCGTTGCAGCGCCTCCAGCAACGGTTGATGCGGGTAGTATCCATGTAGCGTTATCCGATCCTAGATCCATTGCCATGGCTTTCCCCGTTGGCGTCACTAATACGGTGTCTGCAGGTTCAGCACAAGTTGAAATTGCCAGCATTGATGCCGCCCCACCATTAACACTGCCACTATTAGCGACCAATATTACATTAACATTTGATGCTACAACCAATGAATATACAGCAGATGATGGCGTTAACCCTGCGCTGATCATTGCTTATGATCCGAATACGGATGGTGGCAAATCTGTTTCACTATTAGCACCCATGGCAGAATTAACATTAGTGTTAAATGGCGTGCCTGCTAATGGTGATATTATCACTCTTGGTAATAGTGCATCAGTCGGTGACAATAGAAATGCATTAGCGCTTGCAGACTTACAACTCGCAAAAATACTCAATGGCGGTACCCAGTCTTTTGCTGATGCTTATGGCATAACGGTGGCAAATGTGGCGACACGCACCCACCAAGCGGATATTGGGCAGAAGACACAGCAAGGCTTATTAGACCAAGTAAGCTTACGTTTTGATAGTATTTCAGGCGTAAATTTAGATGAAGAAGCAGCAAACTTAATTAGATTTCAGCAATCATACCAAGCTGCAGCACAAATTATTACCGTATCGAACACGGTGTTTGATGCACTACTAAATGCAGTTAGGTAAGGAGTTATGCGTATATCAACAGCTTATATGTTTAACCAAAACTTGACTGCAATGTTGAGTCAGCAAACAGAGTTAGGTAAAACACAATTACAAGTTGCTACCGGCAAGAAAATATTAAACCCTGCTGATGATCCTGTTGCTGCCATTGCTATTTTAAATTTACAGCGTGAATTCAATTTAACTAAGCAATATCTTAGTAATGCCAATAAGGCAGAAAATAAGTTGGTAGTAGAAGAAGGCGCGTTAAACAGTTCAACAGATATATTGCAGCGTGTTCACGAACTGGCTATTCAGGCACTTAATGACACCAACAGCCAAACTGAGCGTAATGTGATGGCTCAAGAAATGGAGCAATTAAATAAACAGCTGTTGTCGTTGGCGAACACCCGTGATTCTAATGGCAATTATTTGTTTTCTGGATTTAAAAGTGATACTCAACCCTATGCTTCAGTAGGTGCAAATTATGCGGGCGATAGTGGTCAACGTAATTTACAGATAGGAACAGGTGTATTGATTGAAACCAATGATCCAGGGGATCAGATTTTTGAAGCAGAGCATGTGCAGACGTTAGTAACGGATAATGCTGGACCTAGTAGCGCATCATTAACGATTACGGCAATAGGTCAAGATAATGTTTTTTCTGCCCCCATTACTGTTAGCTTTGCATTGGCAACCAACACTTTGACGGTAACAGACGGTAGTAATATTGAGACGATTACACCTTATGCTGCGGGCGATCCTATCGTGCTTAATGAATTAAATACACAATTCCCTGCGTTTACATTGCAATTGGATGGCAGCTTGGCAGACGGTGATTCCTACACTTTAGATACACAGGTAACACCTAGCCAGACAGTATTTAAAACGATTAATGACTTTGCGGCGGCATTAAGAAATAACACAGTGAGCGCCAATGATTCACCTAATAATGGTGACTTTTTGACTAATATCGCAACTGCGATGCAGACCGTGATTGATGCACAAGCCAAAGTTGGAACACGGCTCAATATTATTGACCAGCAACGAGATATTAATGAGGGTCTATCTGTTAATACTAAGAAAACCTTGTCAGTAATACAAGACTTGGATTATGCCGAAGCGATTTCACGACTGTCACGGCAAATGGCAGGTTTGCAAGCAGCACAACAATCATTCACGCGGGTGCAAGGCTTATCGTTATTTAACTACCTGTAAACAGACAGTATAAAAACCATGACAACCCAGTTCAATATATTGATTTTAAACAGATAAATAATCTTGGCAAGTATTTTGCTTAACCTTATGGTATGCGGTGGTGAGTTGTCAAAAAAATAACACAACCCCATTGAAATAAATAAATAGATAGAGGAAATTAACGATGGCTTCAGTAATTAACACTAATATTGCATCATTAAATGCCCAGCGTAATTTAACGATGTCACAATCCGATCTTGCCACTTCTTTACAGCGTTTATCATCAGG
>CAYTAM010000052.1:0-2231 GCA_964435685.1 uncultured Methylophaga sp.
GCATTTCCAAGTAACACGGCTATATCAACTTATCGGTAATAGTTCATCTACACTGCTAGCATTAGCAATTGCGAGCATCTGAGTTGGAATATTATAAAACATAATTTCTTTATTGGTTGATTTTGCTAATCGTAGCCAATCAATTAATAAGGCCACACCTGCACTGTCACTACGTGTGACCCTAGCTAAATCAATATTTAGCAGATGATGATTTTCAAATACAGCGGGAGCCTGCTCCAGCAATGCGTTCACCGTTGCAAAGGTCAGTTCACCTGTCACATGGAACACCCGTTCTTTCGAATCGTAATTTAAGGCATAAAGCTCGCTCATCGTCGCACTTTTTCATTTTTACTGGCTAAGCTTTCAATCAGTTTATCCATCCCTTCATTACGAATTTGAGTGGCAAACGTAGAACGATAATTTGTTATTAAGCTGACCCCTTCAATTCTTACATTATAAACCGCCCATCCACCCTCATCATTTAAATACATAGACAATGTCATTGGGATGGCAGGACCTCCTCGCCGGATAATTTCCACCGGAACATGCACTCTCTTTTTCGTCAGATCACCACGAAAGGGTAAAAATTTAATTTCTTCATCGGTATATTCCAACATCGCCGTAGAATATGTTCTTACCAACAGCAATCGGAATTCTTCTGTAAATTGTATACGCTGTTTTTTTGAAGCCCCACGCCAATTTTTGCCCAGTGCTAATTTAGCCATTCTATCAAAATCAAAATACGGCATTATAATTGACTCTACTAAGCCAAAAATAATATCAGGATCTTCTATGAGCTCTGCTTCATTATCTTTTAGCACTTGTAACATAAGGTTTTTAAAGGTTTTCACCACTTGCTGAGGCTCAGCCACTTTTCCATCATCGGCCTGTGTAGCAGTTACATAGAAAGCACTTAACAATAAAAAGAGTGTCGCGGTTGCTACTAATAACGTTTTGTTGAAAGTCATTTTATTTATCATAACTATTCATTACCCTCTGCTCTACTAAACAGGAATTGACTTATCATTTTTTCTAACACCAATGCGGATTGTGTTAGCTCTATGACATCACCATCTTGTAAAAATTCATCTTCGGCACCCGCCTCCAAACCTATATATTGCTCACCCAATAACCCCGCAGTATAAATACTTGCTGACGAATCTATTGGAATAACATCAAAACCGGCATATAAGTTTAATGTTACTAGTGCATTATAGGTTTCAGGGCTCAGTGCGATATGAGTAACCCGCCCCACACGTACCCCTGCCATGGTCACTGGTGACCGAACTTTCAAGCCACCAATATTCTCAAACTCTGCAATAACTTGATACCCATCTTGATCATTAATCTCAGCAAAATTGCTCACCTTCACCGCCAGTGTAAACAATGCAAACAGTCCCGCAACAACAAACATTCCTACTGCGATCTCGGTACTTTTATTTTGTATCATTGTTATTCTCCAAACATGAACACAGTTAGCACAAAATCTAACCCTAAAATAGCAAACGCTGAATGCACTACAGTGCGTGTTGTTGCTCGTCCAACGCCTTCTGATGTAGGCACCGCATCATAACCTTCAAATAACGCTATCCACATCACTACAAAACCAAAAACAACACTTTTAATAACACCATTTAATACATCACCATGCCAATCTGTTTTCGCCTGCATTTGTGACCAAAAAGCGCCATCATCCACGCCGAGTAAGCCATGGCCCACTAAAAATCCACCAAAGATACCTACCGCACTAAAAACAGCTGCTAACAATGGCATTGAAATAAACCCCGCTAAAAATCGCGGTGAAATAACACGGCGAATAGGATCAATAGCCATCATTTCCATTGCTGAAAGTTGTTCGGTGCTTTTCATTAATCCAATTTCTGCCGTTAATGCTGAACCGGCTCGTCCTGCAAACAGTAAGGCACCTACTACTGGACCCAATTCCCGTACTAATGCTAACGACACCAATACGCCTAATGACTCTTCTGCACCAAAATCAACTAAGGTATTATAACCTTGTAGCCCAAGTACCATACCGACAAACAAGCCCGATACTAAAATCAATGCAAATGACAATACGCCAACATAAAATAACTGTTGAACCACCAATGATCCACGAAACATTAAGCCCGGAATACCCGCTAAAACCTGAAATAAAAATAGGTGGGCACGTCCAAGTCGCTGCAAAGTACTAAGTCCCCAGCGACCGAGGCTACGAACTATCTCAATCA
>CAYTAM010000052.1:2331-8282 GCA_964435685.1 uncultured Methylophaga sp.
CCTGGATAATGAAACGGCACAGGTCCATCTGGCAAGCCTTGCATAAATTGCTGCACCCAAGGCGAAGAAGATTTTTTTAATTGCACCGAAGAGCCTCTCTCAATCACCTTACCGCCTGATAATAAATATATAAAATCTGCTATTTCTGCTGTTTCAGTTACATCGTGAGAAACAATGATACTGGTCAAATTCATTGCATTATTCATATGATGGATCAAATTAACCAAAATCCCCATTGAAATCGGATCCTGCCCAGCAAAGGGTTCATCATACATGATCATCATAGGATCAAGTGTCATTGCTCTTGCTAATGCGACCCGTCTTGCCATACCCCCTGATAACTCACCCGGCATCAAGTCTCGCGCGCAACGCAAACCTACTGCCTGCAACTTCATTAACACCAGATCACGAATCATGCTTTCAGGTAGCTTGGTATGCTCCCGTATCGGAAAAGCAACATTCTCAAATACATTTAAATCAGTTAATAATGCACCACTTTGGAATAACATGCCCATGCGCTTTCTTAAATCATATAAGTCAGCATGCGAAAGCTGATGAACATCTTGCCCATCTATTTCGATTGTACCCTTGTCTGGTCGCAACTGGCCGCCAATTAAGCGCAACAATGTTGTTTTCCCGGTACCACTTGGTCCCATGATCGCAGTAATTTTTCCACGATGAATATCAATATCCACCCCTTCAAAAATAGCCTTATTGCCACGGTAGAAGTGCAGATCCCTGATTGTTATCAGTGGCACTTTTGCCTCCTGTTTAAAAAAACGACTTCAAAAAACTCAATTTTCGATAATATGGAGGCGTAAGTCAAATTTGATTATGGAAAATATTGGCTTGGTACGCTAAAGTACCCATGCTAGCATTCTAGTAGAAAGGATCCTTATGGTGAAACATTAGGGAACTTATTATCTCAATCCGCGCTCTGAAGTGAGTGCAGATATTTAATTACCGCTTAACACGGAGAACGTAATGAAGAAGTTTTTACATTTTATTATCGCAGCATTCATCATAGTACCTATGGTAGCCACCGCACATGGTCCAACGCGCCAACAAGTTAAAGAAACAATAATCATTAACGCTTCGCCCGATAAGGTTTGGGAAATGGTTAAAGATTTTGGTGGTTTACATAACTGGCATCCTGACATTACTAGCACAGAGATGACCGATGATATAACGCGCATTTTAACATTAGCTTCTGAAGGTAACCCAACCATCACCCATGAGCTGGTTTCTAGTAGCGATGAAAAAATGGTACTGGTTTATAAAATTACCGATATGTCTATTTTGAAAACAATTATATTCAATGAAAGAGACACCCCTTACTTCACACTACCTGTCTCAACTTATAGAGCATGGTTAACAGTAACAGCAGTGGATGGTGGTAGTGAAGTTGAATGGAGATCTAAATTCTATCGCTCATTTATGAGTAACCCTCCTACTCCAGAAGGCCAAAGTGATAAAGATGCAGTGAAAGCAATTATAGCCTTTATTACTCCCGGTTTAGAAAACCTGAAAGTCATTCTAGAAAAATGAACAGCGTAAACTGTGCGCTACAACAAGCTGGTAAATTAATGCGAACTTATTTTCATACCATAACAACGATCTCGAAAAAGATCGCCTTTGTTGTTGTTTTAGGGCTATTCGCTACAAGCGGTAATGCGGAACAACGCATAACCTACGCCTATATTACCAATCAACTTAGTAATGATATTAGCGTTATTAACACCGCCACTAAACAGGTTGTTCATACCATTGCGGTAGGTAATGGACCCGTAGGTATCGCCCTCAGCAAACAAGGAAACCGCGCCTTTATTAGTAATTCCGAGGGTCAAGATATCACTGTATTGGACACCAATACAATGGAGATCATCACGCATATTGCTGCACCTACAGGTCCAGTGGGAATTGCCAGCAACCATGATGGCTCTAAAGTATATGTTACGGACTGGTACCAACATAAAATATCTGTTATAGATCCGACGCAAGCAAAAGTTATATCAACCATTGCGGTAGGTAATTCCCCTGCTGGTGTGGTTTTAGATAATGATGATAACCGGCTATACGTGGCTAATCGTGACGATAATACTGTAATGATTATTGACACTGCTTCGCAAGATATATTACACACTATTACCGTTGGCACAGCACCGTTTGGACTAGCTTTATCACCCGATGGCAACACACTGTATAGCGTTAATGTTCAGTCTAGCGATGTCAGCGTAATCAACACCCAGCTAGCTAAGGTATCGCACACCATTAATGTCGGCGAATGGCCTTATTGCGCCGTAGTCAGTCCTGATGGTAAACATCTATATGTCACTAATCAAGATGACAGTACCATCTCAATCATTGATACCGCCAACCCATCCATAATCAGCACGGTTGATGTAGGTGATTCACCCGAAGGAATAGACATCACACCCGATGGTAAATTTGTATATGTCACAAACTGGGGTGACGGCACTGTTTCCGTGATCAATGCGGCAACACATGTGGTCGAAGAAACTATCAAAACGGGTAAAGGTAGCCGTGCATTTGGACGATTTATTAGCCAATGACCACGGTCACGGTGAGCACAGCGTCAACCACATTAGAAACTGCCACCCTTGCATTAGCCAATAAACTAGCACTACCCTATACCACATTAAATCAACATCACATTCAACTAGTCGTCACTGAACAGCATATTGAAATACGTGCGCCTGATCTAGGTAACCCAATTTTTATCGACTTTGAACAAGGTAACAATGCTCACCGCAGACAATTTGGTGGTAGCAAAGATCAGCCCTTGGCCAGAGCAGTGGGCTTGAAAAAAGGAGCCACTCCCACGGTTATCGATGCTACCGCAGGATTTGGACGTGATGCTTTTGTATTAGCAAACCTAGGCTGTAATATCCTCTTAATTGAACGCAACCCCCTTATTGCAATATTACTTGATGATGCACTGCAACGCGCACTGGACAATCCTGAAATTGATGATGTCATAGCCGCTATGTCATTAATCAATGATGATGCCATCCATCACCTTACTAATATAGACCAACAACACCATCCAGATGTGATCTATATGGATCCGATGTATCCTCGCCGAGATAAATCAGCCCTAGTCAAGAAAGAGATGCGCTTATTACACCAGCTGGCTGGATCAGATACTGATAGTGAGCAATTACTTACTGTATCTAGGGCAACAGCGTTGAAAAGAGTAGTGGTTAAACGACCTAAATTAGCCCCATTTGTGGGTGAACAAAAGCCTGATACCTGTATCAAAAGCAAAAATACGCGATATGATATTTATTTTAACCTGAGAACGGGATAAGGATCGTCATACCCAAATTACTTGAGGACGCACCTCTAAATTGAGGCACTAAAGGAGCCTCTGAATAAGTCCAATTATATTTTAGGCTTGCTAAAATAGGCCGCTAATTTCGCCTTCATCATTAAGATCGATGCGTTCGGCAGCAGGTATTTTAGGTAAGCCCGGCATGGTCATAATATCACCACACAATACCACTACAAACTCTGCACCACGCGATAGACGCACATCTCGTACGGTAATAGTATGCCCTGATACTGCACCAAGTTGACTCGCATCTCCACTAAAAGAATACGGTGTTTTTGCCATGCAAACGGGTACATTACTATGCGTTTCACTAAACTTTTCTAGCTTGGTCAATGCTTTTTTTTCTATCACCACATCGTTAGCACCATAAATTTTTGTAGCAACTGCAGTAATTTTATCAATCAATGGTTCATGATCTTGATAAAGAAACTGGCATTCTGTTGTATGGTCATCCAACATAGTAACAACCGCTTTGGCTAAATCTTCAGCGCCCGCGCCCCCAGCAGCCCAATGCCTAGCCACAATAGCTTTGGCACCCAAAGCTTGAACCGTTGTTTCTACTAACTCAATTTCAGCATCACTATCCTGATTAAAGTGGTTAATTGCCACCACACAGGGCAATCCAAATTGATCTTGCAAGTTGCTTAAATGTCGTTTTAGATTTTCCATGCCGCGTTCCAATGCAGCTAAATCTTCATTGGCTAATTCTTTAATATTGGCGCCACCATGATATTTCAGCGCCTTCACCGTTGCCACAATAACAGCCATGTCGGGTTTAATGCCTGCTTTGCGACATTTAATGTCTATAAACTTTTCCGCACCCAGATCTGCCCCAAATCCAGCCTCTGTGACCACATAATCTGTCATTTTAAGTGCCATTTTTGTAGCAATAACCGAATTACAGCCATGGGCAATATTGGCAAAAGGCCCGCCATGAACAAAGGCGGGATTATTTTCTAGGGTTTGTACTAAATTAGGTTTTAGTGCTTCTTTGAGTAATGTCGCCATGGCACCTTGTGCATTTAAGTCTTTGGCTAATCGTGCGGTACCATCACGCGAATAGCCAATTAGAATATTGCTTAGGCGTTGTTTCAGCTCTTTTAGTGAATTGGATAAACAGAAAATCGCCATCACCTCAGAGGCAACAACAATATCAAAGCCTGTTTCGCGTGGAAAACCATTTGCCGCACCGCCCAAGCCAATATTAATTTCGCGCAAGGCACGATCATTCATATCCATCACCCGACCCCAAGTGATTTTTCGTACATCTAGATCCAATGCATTGCCATGATGAATATGATTATCTATCAAGGCGGCTAATAAATTATGTGCCGCACTAATGGCATGTAAATCACCAGTAAAATGAAGATTAATATCCTCCATTGGCATCACTTGAGCATAGCCCCCACCCGCCGCACCGCCTTTCATACCAAAACAAGGACCCATTGAGGGTTCACGTACACATACCATAGATTTTTTGCCAATACGATTTAAGGCATCACTTAAACCAATGGTGGTAGTTGTTTTACCTTCACCGGCGGGCGTTGGACTCATCGCCGTCACTAAAATCAATTTGCCATCAGGCTTATCTGTCAAATCAGCCATTACATCCAATGATACTTTAGCTTTATAGTGCCCATAAGGATCAAGCTGAAGTGGATCTAAACCCAAACGCTGCTGAGCAAGCGGAATGATTTGTTTCATCTTAGCTTGTTGTGCTATTTTGATATCTGACATAACTTTTCCAGTTTTTTTAATACTTGATAAGTATACTCGTTATCATTCAAGTTGCAGAGTTCATTCACCCCATCGGGGCATTAAGCTATGTTGTATCCCTGCTTGATCTAAGATTTTCGCTACCACAAAATCTACAATTTCTGACAATTGGGTCGGTTTGAAATAGAACCCTGGGCTTGGGGGTAAAACACAGACTCCTAGTCGAGCTAGTTTGAGCATATTTTCTAAATGAATTGCCGAAAAAGGGGCTTCTCTAGGCACAATAATTAATTTGCGATTTTCTTTGATCATTACATCTGCTGCCCGATTAATCAGGTTGTCGCTACTGCCACAAGCAACCGCAGATAAGGTTCCCATAGTGCAGGGACAGATAATCATGGTTTCAATTTGATGTGAGCCACTGGCGAGTGGTGAGCTCCATTGCTGCTCGCCATAAACATTTAATAATTTAGGATCAATCTGAAATTGTTCCACTAGAATTTTCTTGGCCTTAGTGGCACTGGCTGGTAGCTTCCAGTCTAATTCATCTGTAAACACAATTCTGGCAGCGGCTGAAATCATTAAGTGAACCGTAATTTGTTGTTCAAATAACACTTCTAGCAAGCGTTTACTGTAAGGTGCACCTGATGCACCGGTGAATGCTAAGGCTATTTGTTTATATTCGCTATCGTTCAATTTGTTGTTTTCCAGTGCGTATAATGGGTGAGGTGGTAAGGCATATACCCAAATTACTTGAAGATGCAGATTTCAGAGCTTAGCACGAAGGTCAGAACAAGGCGCAATGTGAAGGCAATGACTAGTCCTTGTCAAGCATTGTAACGCAGTGCTGGCATTCGTGCTAAGCTCCCGTAGGGCAAGA
>CAYTAM010000053.1:0-8223 GCA_964435685.1 uncultured Methylophaga sp.
GGTATATACCCAAACTACTTGGAAATGCATGTTTCAGAGCTTAGCACGGATGCCATAGTAAGGAACAATGTTTGGGTATAAATTAATCATAACGAATCATAGCTGTTGGTAGATCCACCTCACGTCCATTAACCAGATCATCCAGTACATTGAGAATCGCATCACCATCAGGAGGACATCCCGGGATGAAATAATCTATTTTGACGACTTCATGTAAGGGCATTACCTTAGTGGTGATTTTGGGAATATCTTCGTGAAAAGGGATAACTTTTTTTGCATTTGGCACAGCGATGGGGGAATCAATATAGGCTTCTCGAAAACAGTCTTCCAGAGACACTACATTGCGCATTGCGGGGACACCTCCCCAAACAGCGCAAGCACCCACCGAAATTAAAATGTCACAATTCTCTCTAAAGTGCTCAAGTGTTTCAATATTCTCTTCATTGGCAACACCACCCTCGATAAAACCAATAAGGCAGCGGTGAGGAATACGTTTAACATCGGTAAGAGATGAACGGGTGATAGTTACTTTATCCAGCAAACCGAATAGGGCCTCGTCCATATCCAGAAAAGACAGGGTGCAACCCCAGCAACCACATAAGCCAATCATCGCCACCTGTATTTTTGCATCCCGTTCAGCCTGTATTTTAGGATCTAAAGGTGTTATTGGCAGTTGGTGAGAAAAAATCTCATTTTTTGTTGTATGGCTCATTTGTGATCCCTTTGCAGTGCGCGCTCTTTAATGGATTTGACTTCAAACCTACGTTTGCCGATAGGGACATCAAAGCCTTGAGTTTTGTCAATAATACAACCTACGGGACAAAGATCAGAAGCCTCACGAACTTGCTGGGGTAACATCTCATTGGCTAACTCAGCATCAACTTCAATGCGGGCATCAGTGCCACGACCTTTGATGCTAAAAATTTTTTTGCCTGTTTTTTCATCTCGGATCATATCAACACAACGCTGACAGAAAATACAGCGGTCACGTTCCAGCCAAACTGTTTTAGAGGCATGATCAACGACCCGTGTGGTAAAGCGGTAAGGAAAGCGAGATACCATCATACCGACTTCATATCCCGTTGCCTGCAACTCGCAGCGACCACTTTTTTCACAGCTTGGACAGTTATGATTACCTTCGGCGAACAGCAGCTCTACCAGCGCCTTACGCATGTCAGTAATTTCAGGCTCATTCACTTCTATTTCCATGCCCTCACTCACCGGGATGGTGCAGGCGGTCATCACCTTACCATTAACCTTAACGGAACAGCTGCGACACGTACCTAAACAAGGTTTGCCTTTAACATAACAGAGTGTGGGAATATAGATGCCATTCTGGGCTGCTACATCGACAATGGTGTCCCCAGCCTGAGCATGTATTTCCTGACCATCAAGAGTTACTTTAACCGTCATTATGTATTGCTCTCAACAAGGTTTTTGTAGGCTAGTTCATGTCCACGCATAGCTTCTTTCATATCAAAGGAAGGCAATAATGGACTATTTTGTTTAACGAGTTTTCCCTGATAGATTTCAGGAAACTTGTCAAGCGTTGTCAGAATTGGGTTAGGAGCGGCAGTACCGAGCCCACAGCGACTGGTACCTTTTAGCAACTTACTCCAGTTAGTGATTTCATCAAGATCTTGCTGACAGGCTTTGCCATCAATAATGCGTTCCATTTTATGTAACAGATCGACACTACCTGCTCGACATGGAACACAAATACCACATGATTCCTCAACAAAGAATTCCGCAAAGTCTCTGACAACGCTCAGCATATCTCGGCTATTATCAAAGACCATTAAGGAGCCGTTGCAGGATAAGTCACTGTAACAAAACTTGCGTTCTCCATCTTTGGCAACCGATAAACAGTCACCTGCAGGGCCACTGATTTGTACTGCCTTACTATTAACCGCACCAATCATCGACAGTACTTCATTAAGGGTCACCCCCCATTCAACTTCATAGATACCAGGCTTGTTACAGTCACCCGACACACTGAGTAAGCGCGTTCCTGTCGATTGCTTTGTTCCCATAGTATTAAACCAGTCAGCACCTTCTTCAATAATGCGACTAGCACAGGCCAGCGTTTCAACATTGTTAACGCTGGTTGGCATACCTAGATAACCTTGTTGAATAGGATAAGGGGGCTTAACTCTTGGCGTGCCTCGTTTGCCTTCACATGATTCAATAAGAGCCGTTTCATCACCACATACATAAGCGCCTGCACCCATTTGAATACGGATATCAAAATCAAACCGATAACCAAGGATCTGATTACCCAACAAGCCTTCATTACGAAAATCCTGTATCTGCTGTTGTAGGTAATCCTTGAGATACCAGTATTCTGCACGCAAGTAGATAATGCCATTGTGCGAACCTATGGCATAGGCAGCAACAATCATTCCGAGTAATACGTCCTTCGGTGAATGTGATAATAAAACACGATCCTTGAATGTACCTGGCTCCCCTTCATCGGCATTACAAATGATGTATTTCTCGGCACCTTCAGCTTCCCGTCCGAATTGCCACTTTAACCCAGTGGGAAAACCTGCTCCACCACGCCCACGTAAGCCTGAGTCACTTATGGTTGCAATAACCTCTTCGGGTAAATTATTTTCCAAACAGGTTTTTAATGCGGCGCTGTAATCACGATCTATTTTAAATAATACTTTGCTTTCAGTTCGGATATTGGTATTCACAATGGCTTCAACATAGCCAAGCTCTGTAGCTGCCAGCCCATCTGGGTTCGCAATTTGCTCGGCTGTCTTGCCTTGTTTTAATTTATCAATAATCTTTTTGACCTTGCTGGGTGTAAGATGGGTGAAAACCACCTCATCCACCATCATCGCGGGTTCCTGATCACTGAGTCCGATACAGTTGGTATATCCTAAGCCAAATATATTTGAGTTATCGACACTATTAAAAGGCGTGCCAATTTCTTGTTCTAGAGAGATACGTACATCCTCATAGCCCCTCATTTTAGCAATGGTTGTCTTACACAGATAAACCTTGTGTTTGCCAAACGGTTGATCATGAAAGAAATGATAAAAAGTGAGCGTTTCTCGTACATCATATCCAGACATGGCTAGACCTTCTGCTAGCGAGGAAATTGCTTCATCTGAGATATAGTCTTGTTGACGCTGTACATCCCATAACATATCCATAAGGCTGGTTTTATCGAAATTATAGTATTCTAAGATTGACTGGATTTCTTTATTCATATTATACCCAAACTACCTGAAGATACAGGTTTCAGCAACAATTATTTTTTATCACTGAAAGGCAAAAATATCGACAAACCTATTTAAAAATTCAAAATTTATACCCAAAATACGCAAGGGTAGTACCATAGGGATATATTTTATATTGAAGCGGGTTTTACACGTCATTGTTCCTGTGTAGATTATCAATTGTGGGGTAATAAGCAATGCATGAAATATCACTCTGTGAAGCTATATTACAAGCTATTGAAGCAGAAGCTCAAAAGCAGCAGTTCACAGAGGTTACACAGGTCACTTTAGATATTGGCATTTTATCGGCGGTAGAAATCCGCGCATTAGAATTTGCATTTGAAGTAGTTATGCAGGGTTCTATTGCAGAAAAAGCGATACTTAAAATTAATAAAATTAAAGCACGGGCATGGTGTGCGTCCTGTTCGGAAATTGTCACTATAAGACAGCGTTATGATGCTTGCCCAAACTGTGAGAGTTATCAATTACAAGTTAGTAGTGGCAATGAAATGAAGATTAAAGAGCTAGAGGTAAATTAAATGTGTACTACATGTGGATGCGGAAGCGGTGAGGTACAAATTGAAGGTCATCATGAACACGATCATTCTCATCAACATAGCCAAAATCACCACTATGGCAAAGGGCCTGCTCATGCCCATGCTCCTGGACTAAGCCAATCTAGAATGCTTGAAATTGAGCAGAATATCTTGGCTAAAAATGATGAATATGCCACGCAGAACCGTCATTATTTTATCAAAAATGGTATTTTGACACTTAATTTGGTTTCAAGCCCTGGTTCAGGAAAAACAACCTTATTAACACGGACAATAAATGATTTAAAAGAGGATTTATCGCTTTCCGTAATCGAAGGTGATCAGCAGACAACACATGATGCTGATCGTATCCGTAAAACGGGTGTGTCTGCCGTGCAGATTAATACCGGAAAAGGTTGCCATTTAGATGCACACATGGTGGGACATGCTATGGAAAACCTTGCTCCAACTAAAGGCAGTGTCTTATTTATAGAAAATGTGGGCAATCTGGTTTGCCCCGCTGCTTTTGATTTGGGAGAAGCGCATAAAGTAGCTATTTTATCAGTCACAGAAGGGGAAGATAAACCCTTAAAATACCCTGATATGTTTTATGCAGCAGACATCATGCTACTCAATAAAATTGATTTATTACCTTATTTAGAATTTGATATGGCTAAGTGTATTGAATATGCGCGGCGAGTAAATCCTGATATTCAGGTTCTTCAAATTTCAGCTACAACGGGTGAAGGAATGGATGATTGGTATCAATGGCTTTATGCGACACGCCAGATGCGGCTCATTGGACGCTCTGACATTTTACTATCCGATGTTTCTCAAACTGTGGTCTCGACTTAGGATGCGTAAATTATTACCTACCCTGAAAACGTAATAAGCACAGCCATCCAGAATTCAGGTTATTTAGGAGTGTCTTATGCAAAAAAAAAGCATTACTTCTGCCAGTCTATACCCGTGGCCATTCAAAATGCATATTTTTAGCACGCATACTGAATGCGCTAGCTGCGTTATAATAGTGAGCAATAGACTAACTATTACATCACTATTATGCCTTGCTATCTCATCCATTATACGCACCAAAAAACCGCATTTCGAATGATAACGGGTATAGTTCATGCTGAACACATCCATGTGTACGGGATTGTTCAAGGTGTTGGTTTTCGTCCAGCCGTTTGGCATTTAGCACAGCGGTATGAACTAACAGGTAATGTGAGTAACGATGGTGGCGGGGTCATCATCAAGGTGCAAGGTGCGGAGGGTGCTATAGATAGGTTTATCAAAAGTTTGATCGATGAAAAACCGATCCTCGCCCGAATTGATGCAATTGAACGACGATCACAAACTGTATCGGATAATTTAGCTAATAACTTTGAGATTATTTCTTCTACACGGTCAAAAGCTAATACTGGCATAATAGCCGATGCAGCAACATGTGAACATTGTGTAGCCGAAATCTTTGATCGTAATAATCGCCGCTATGGCTATCCTTTCACTAACTGTACCCATTGTGGCCCCCGCCTCAGTATTATTAATGGTGTTCCATACGATAGAACACAAACCAGTATGACCAAGTTCACCCTATGCCCTAGCTGTGAACAAGAATATAATTCGCCTAGTAATCGTCGCTTTCATGCCCAAGCTAATGCCTGCTCGGACTGTGGCCCTGAATGTTGGCTGGCAGACAACAGCGGAAACAAACTGACCGCCTCATCAGCTATTGCTAACGCTGCGGGCTATCTAAAAGCTAATGCCATTGTTGTCATCAAGGGAATTGGCGGCTTTCATTTTGCGGTTGATGGCTGTAATGAAATAGCCGTACAACGTTTGCGAGACCGCAAGCAACGTCCTCGTAAGCCTTTTGCGTTAATGGCCAGAAATATGGCGATGATTGAACATTATTGCCATGTAAATGACCAAGAACGCACCTTACTGACAAGTAGTGCAGCACCTATTGTCTTACTGAAAAAGAAACAGCAGGCATTATTGCCCAATAATATCGCACCCGGTCAAAATACCTTTGGTTTTATGCTGCCCTACAGTCCACTACATCATTTGCTATTGAGTGAAGTTGACCACCCTCTTGTTTTAACATCAGCAAATGCTGCTGATCAACCACAATGTATTGATAATGGGGATGCGCTAACAAGGTTAGCAAATATTGCTGATTACTTTCTGTTACATAATCGAGATATTGAAAATCGGGTTGATGACTCGGTGATCCGGTTAATGGCAGGACAGCCACAGTTTTTACGCCGTGCCAGAGGGTATTCACCCTATTTCACTGTATTACCCGATGGCTTTGAACCAGCACCTCAGATTTTGGCTATGGGTGGTGAGCTGAAAAACACGTTTTGCTTATTAAAAAATGGCCATGCCATGTTATCTCAACATATTGGTGATCTTGAGAACTACTCGACTTATAAAGACTATCGACACAATATTGCATTATACCAAAACCTGTTCCAGCATCAGCCAAGCCAGTTAGCGGTTGATGCACATCCTGAATATCTCTCTAATAAAGCAGGCGATGAGATTGCCAATGAATGTGCGCTGGATTTACAACTCATCCAACATCACCATGCGCATATTGCTTCATGCCTTGCCGATAATAATTATCCTTTGGGCGGGGGATCTGTACTGGGTATTGTATTAGATGGTTTGGGTTATGGAGACGATCAAACGCTGTGGGGAGGTGAGTTTTTGTTAGCCGACTACCATCAGAGCAGTCGTTTAGCACATTTCAGACCGATTGCATTACTGGGTGGCACGATAGCCATGAAACAACCTTGGCGTAATACTTATGCTCATATACAAGCATGTTTAGGCTGGGATTGGGTGAAAAAACAGTATGCTGAACTCAATTTAGTACAAATGCTATCACAAAAATCATTAGTCACATTTGATGCGATGCTGGGAAAAAACATGAATTGCCCATTGGCTTCATCGGCTGGACGTTTATTTGATGCCGTTGCTGCTGCTGTTGGTATCTGTTCTGAACAGATCCAATATGAAGGCCAGGCAGCTATTGAGCTAGAAGCGAGTATTACAGAACAAGCGTGGGCAGATGCCCAACAATCACCCTATCCTTTTTTACTAGAAGGTGGTGTGCTTGATCCTGCCCCGATGTGGAAAGCATTACTGGAAGATTTATCAAATATCACCGCAATTGCCAGTATTTCTGCACGGTTCCACAAGGGTCTATCATTGGCAGTGCAGCAATTAGCTAGTCAGTTAGCTAATGACAATAAGATTAATACGATTGTCTTGTCCGGTGGTGTTTTTCAAAATAAAACCTTGTTTGAAGATGTAAAACAAGGTTTAGAACAACAGTTTACCGTACTGACCCACCGTAATGTGCCAGCCAATGATGGTGGCATTGCTTTGGGTCAAGCAGTGATAGCAGCCACAAGAATGATGAGGGAAAAACAATGTGTTTAGGTATCCCCGGTCAAATTATAGCCATTACCGATGCGGAAAAACTATTGGCAAAAGTTGATATTTCTGGTGTAAAGCGAGAAGTTAATATTGCCTGCATAGTGAGTAACGATCACCCTGTAGCAGTATGTATTGGCGACTGGGTTTTAGTGCACGTTGGCTTTGCGATGAGCCGTATTGATGAAGATGAAGCAAGCCGAACACTGCAAATTTTAGAAGAGCTAGGTGAGGTTCAAGAAGAGTTAGATGCAATGCAGCAAGGTGCAGATTAACTAATGAGTGATCCTGATAATAAACAGCATTTACAGGATTTATATCCTTTTTTGCATAATAAACCAAAAGATCCAATGCGCGAAAAAGCAGGATTATTGGAGTCTATTAAACAAAAATCGAATGAAAGTATTGAGCTCAAACGGCGGTTCTTTGCCAATAATTCTGAAGGCTTGCTTAATGCTTCTCGTGCAATAGCTGATGTTTATAAAAATAAAGGCCGCATGTATGCCATGGGTAATGGTGGTTCAAGTTGTGACGCGGCACATTTTTGTGTGGAATTCCAACATCCTGTTACAGCAGGTCGTCCGGCATTAGCTGCAATGAATTTACTTGCAGATACTGCAATGAATTCGGCAGTATCCAATGATGTAGGTTACCAGCATATTTTTGTGCGTCAACTGAATGCCCATGCCCGTGAAGGTGATGGTGTGATAGGTTTCTCAACCAGCGGATGTTCTGACAACATGATGGCAGCCTATGCAAAAGCAAAAGAGATGAAATTGGTCACTTTGGGTCTTGTTGGAGGGGATGGTGGCGATATGAAATCGAGCGGCTTAGTTGATCATTGTCTTGTAGTCGATAGTGACTCGATTCATCGTATCCAAGAAGTGCATGTTGCGTGTTATCACATCATCTGGGATCTCGTACATAGCTTGCTTGCTGATAGCCGAGGCCAGATATCTAAATGAGCCAAACAGGACATACAGTATGAAGTTTGTTGATGAATTCCGGGATAC
>CAYTAM010000054.1:0-8117 GCA_964435685.1 uncultured Methylophaga sp.
CCCTAAATCTTCACACATTGAATGATCACGGGTATAGTAGACCGTTGATACATACAAAAGTTTAAGCCACCTCTAAAAATGCAATACGATGATCTAAAATCACAACGAAAAAATAACACCGCATGGCGTTTATTGACCTCTCCCCATGCGCCCTTAATAGCCAGTTTTTTATACCATGTTTTCATTCAGCAAAATCAGCGTTCGTTACCTTTTGACATTGTAACGTCCAAACTGGATGACATGCTGTTTCATCTCAATCAGTTAGAGGGCGAAAGCACCTACCCCAAAGCAGCATCACGTTATTTAGATGACTGGTCGGGTGGCTCTAACGCTTTTTTGCGTAAATATTATGAAAAAGGCAATGATATTCCGCAACTGGATTTAACCCCTGGTGTGGAAAAAGCGATTGAGTGGTTGCAAACCTTGCAGCCTCGGCAATTTATCGGCACAGAATCACGTCTATTAACACTCTATAGATTGTTAAAAGAAATTGTACAAAATACCGAAAAAGATACCGAAGTACGCATTGCAGAACTAGAAAAACAAAAGCATGATATTGACACTAAAATTGCTCAAATACGCTCTGGCGTGGTGGAAGATTTTGATAGCACCCGTATTAAAGAACGTTGGTTTGAAGCCGAAGACGTAGCGCGTAAATTATTATCTGATTTTAGGCAGGTAGAATATAATTTCCGCTCATTAGATCGTGAAGTTCGAGAGAAGATCACCCTCAGCGATAAAAATAAAGGCGATCTTCTGGATGATATTTTTGATCAACAAGATTACATTCATGACTCTGAACAAGGCAAAAGTTTCTCTGCTTTTTGGGAGTTTCTCATGTCCACCAATCGACAAGAAGAATTAGAAAACCTCACCGAAACCGCCTTAAAACAAGATGCCTTAAAAAATATAGACGATGCCAGCTTCCTGCGCTATATCGGTTATGCACTTTTAGATGCAGGTCAAAAAGTTTATCAAACCAATGCGCAACTGGTTGAACAGTTACGCAAATACCTTGCCGATCAAGCATGGCTAGAAAACAAACGTATTTTAGAAATCATTGGTGGTATCGAAAAATCTACATTGGCTGCCAATAAACAGCTCGCTCAACAAACAACGCAAACACTACCGCGAGAATTCTTCCACGTTGATCAAGCCAAAGTTGCAGTACATTTATTAATGGAGCAAAAGCTTTTTTCGCCTAACCGTAAAGTCAAACTTAGCAATAATAAAATCGAAGAGATGGATGCCGATGTTGATATATCCATTCTATTTGATCAACATTGGGTCGATGAAGAGTTGCTCAATAAAAACATCCATCGCTTATTACAAGACCGTCCACAAATCAGCTTGAAAGAAGTTTTACAAAAACATCCGCTAGAGAAAGGCTTGAGCGAATTAGTCAGCTACTTAAACATTGCAGGTAAACGACAACATACGATTATTGATGAAGCTGAAATGGAGCAATTAAATATACAGCCATCAGATGCTGAACACGCGGCGCATGATTTATTGCACGTTTCACACCGAGTGGCGCATATACCCAGAATTGTTTTTACGCGGTAAGATTTGATAGTCGCTTTATTACAGGTTTGTTTCTGACATAACAAACCCACTATGTCAGAAACACCTATAAATTCTAACATTGTATTGATTGGTGTGAGAGTTTCTGACATAATATATTCTTTATTATAGAAAACAGGGTGCTTTTTAACATTAGATGAACATAAACGATTATTTATCAGGTGAACACCAACAGCAATACCAATATAAAAGCTTTGCTCCCAGCTTGATTGAACATCCGTGGGAGGTCACGGATGGCGAAGTATTAACCTTGCTAAGTGAGGCTGATAGAGCTTTAGGTGAGTTGAATGCCTTTTCTCAGTTAGTGCCTAATGTTGATTTTTTTATTAGGATGCACATTACTAAAGAGGCAACTGAATCGAGCCGTTTGGAAGGCACGCGAACCAATATGGAAGATGCCTTTTTGGAAGTTGAAGATATTGAACCTGAAAAACGTGATGATTGGGAAGAGGTGCAAAATTATATTCAGGCGATTAATGCTGCGATTCAACAATTGGAAACCCTGCCTTTATCGAACCGTCTATTAAAAAACACCCATAAAATTTTAATGCAAGGTGTGCGTGGCGAAACCAAACAACCGGGTGAGTTTCGCAATAGTCAAAACTGGATTGGGCTTAGTTTAAAGAACGCCATTTTTATTCCTCCGCATCATGATGATGTACCTGCTTTAATGGGGGATTTGGAGAAGTTTATTCATAATGAGCAGTTGCATATCCCGCACTTGATAAAAATTGCTATATTACATTACCAGTTTGAGACTATTCATCCCTTTCTAGATGGTAATGGTCGTTTGGGACGCTTAATGATATCGCTGTACTTTGCCAGTTTTGGATTACTGCATAAGCCCGCTCTGTACTTATCCGACTACTTTGAGCGTAATAAAACAGAGTATATTGATCGTTTGATGGCAGTCCGTGAAAAAAACCAGATACAAGAATGGCTGGTGTTTTTCTTATTTGGAGTGCATGAAACGGCAAAGCATTCAATACAAGTATTTAAGGAGGTCTTGGCGTTGAAAGAATCACTTGAACGTGAGGTGCTACCGCATTTTAGTGCACGCAGACAAAGTAACGCTCAACAACTCATGCAAACACTTTATCAACAACCTGCCATAGATATTAAGGCAGTCAGTCAGTTATTGTCTGTTGAAATTAATACCGCAACCTATTTAATTAATGATTTGGTTAAATACGGTGTATTGGAAGAATTGACAGGTAAACAGCGCAATCGAATTTTTTGGTTTAAAGAGTATTTAATGATTTTTAGAAAGGATAGAGCGTAAAAAATGAATCAAGAAATCATTGAAACAAGCCATGATAACGCCTTACCCCCACTTTTAGTGCAATTGTTAAAAGGCGTGATTTACGAAGATCAACACGCAAAATTGTGGCATTCGTTGCTTCAGTTACAAGCTGCCGTGCGTGATTATTTTCGGGTGATTGGACTAGAGCTTTATCTGGATGAGGCCGAAGGTTACGCTTTTTTAAAACAACAAGCCTTGGATGAAGATAAGCAAGGTGATGCCGAAGAAAACAGTATCCCACGCCTGATTCCACGGCGTAGTTTAACCTTTCCTGTGAGTCTTTTATTGGTGCTGTTACGCAAACGCCTTGCCGAAGAAGATGCTAGCGCTGGTGAAACGCGCATTATTTTAAGCCGTGAACAAGTGATTGATATGATGTTACTGTTTATGCCTGAACAAAAAAATGAAGCGCGTTTGCATGATCAAATTAAAACGGCAATTAACCGCGCTATTGACTACGGGTTTTTACGCAAACTGCAACAGGGTGAAGCTGATCTGTTAGAGATCAGCCGTATTTTAAAAGCCTTTGTTGATGCACAATGGCTTAGCGAATTTCAAGAGCATTTGGATGCTTATGAAGATTTTGCGAGTGAAAGCGCATCTGATAATACAAGGGATAACCAGCCCCCTCAGCAAGACCCTGATCAAAACTCTCTTCAAGAAAAGGAACAATAATAAACATGGATGCTCCGAGTCAATTAGATCTTGCCGATCTGATCGCTACCAACCCCACAGGTTTCCGTTTGCACCGGATGGAGATTTATAATTGGGGGACGTTTCATGAAAACGTTTGGATAATAAACCCAAGCGGTAATAATTCATTGCTTACGGGTGATATTGGTTCGGGCAAGTCAACGGTGGTGGATGCTTTAACAACTTTGCTGGTACCTTCGCAAAAAATCACCTTTAATAAAGCGGCGGGGGCAGAATCAAAAGAGCGCAACTTGAACTCCTATGTACGTGGCGCTTATAAAAGTGAAAAAAGCGAACTCACTCAAAGTTCCAAAGCCGTTACCCTACGAGATGAAAGTGACTATACCGTTTTGTTGGCATGGTTTTATAATGAAGACATTAAACAAGGCATGACATTGGCGCAGGTGTTTTGGCTAAAAGATGGGGTGCATAACCCTGAACGCTTTTATGTTACTGCCGATAACGCACTGACAATTAACAAAGATTTTGCTAGTTTTGGCGGTGACATTAATAAACTAAAAAAACGTTTGCGTGATAAACAAGCGCATATCAGCACCACATTTCGTGAATATTCCACCTTATTCCGACGTTTTTTTGGGATCCAAAGCGAGCAAGCCTTAGATCTTTTTTATCAAACCGTGTCGATGAAGTCGGTAGGTAATTTAACCGATTTTGTACGTCTACACATGCTGGAAAAGAATGATGTCGAATCCCAGCTTGATGATCTGCTACGTGGTTTTGATAACCTTAATCGTCTGCATGAAGCGGTATTAAAAGCCAGACAACAAATCGAGCAACTTAATCCGCTGTGTGAAGATTTAAGCCATTATCAAACACTGCATAATACGATACAATCCCTGCGCAATGCGCGCGATGCTCTGGCCAGCTGGTTCGCTCGTTTTCAACAAACATTATTGAATACGCAAATTGAAAAGCTCGGTATTGAAAGCAAGCGACTTATCCATAAAATAGCAAAAATCGCCGAGCAAATTCAACGTTTGCGCGATAAAGAAGACGATCTGCATCGCAGTATAGAAGATCACGGTGGTCGGCGCTTAGGTGAAATTGAACGAGAAATTGGGCAGTTTTTACAAGAAGTTGAACGGTGCAAATATCAATATCAAAGTTATCAAAAATCTTGTCAGCTACTTGATTTACAAAACCAGCTAGACGAAGAACTTTTTTATCAAAACCATAGCCAATTAGAGTCATGTGATAACGCCTTGCAACTTGCAGAAACCACATTGCAAGAAGAGCGCGATATAAACGCGATACAGTTGGGTTTACATCGTAAACAACACCTTAATCAGCAACAAGAAATTGAATCACTCAAAAAACGTAAATCTAATATACCGCTGAGAAATCTCTCTATTCGAGAGGATTTATTAAACACCTTACAACTTGAGGAAGACGAGTTGCCTTTTGTGGGCGAGCTATTGCAAGTCGATGAAAAAGAAATCAAATGGGAAGGTGCAATAGAGCGCGTTTTACATAATTTGGGTTTGAGCCTGTTAATACCAGAACGCCATTATAAACGGGTTAGCCAATATGTTGAAAAAACCCACCTAAAAGGACGCTTGGTTTATTTTCGGGTGAGCAATGATGGCGTATCGTCAACAACAATTGCCGAAGCAGGCACATTGGCAGAAAAAATTCGCATCAAACCCAAAAGCGAATTTTACCAATGGTTGGAACATACGTTGATCAGTCGATTTAGTTACCAATGCTGTGATACGCTGGATGTCTTTCGTCGTCATGCCTATGCGATTACCCAAAATGGACAAATCAAGGCAGGCAAACAACGTCACGAAAAAGACGACCGTTATAAACTACATGATCGTAGCCGTTATGTGTTGGGCTGGAGCAACCTTGAAAAACTAAAAGTATTAGAAAAACAGCAACAAGCGTTAGAGCAAAATATACAAGGTTTTTCCAGTGCGATTAGTGCGGTTGAGCAAAAAACAAAAGCATTAAGACAGCAAGCCAATGCACTTCGTGATCTACAAAAAATCACTCAATATGCAGAAATAGACTGGCAAACACCGACCTTGGGTATTGAAAGTCTAAAACAAGAGAAAAAAGAAATAGCAGAAAGTTCTGATATTTTGCAACAGCTACAACAGCAATTACAAAAAACCATTGATGAACGTAAGCAGCAAGGATCACAAGAAAAAACTTTATTTAGCGATGAGGGAACATTAAAAAACAAAATTGAAGTGGCTCAAGAAAACTTAAAAACTGCCCGTGAAATCGCTGAAGAATACAATCAACAAGAAATGCAACAGCACCAAATATTGTTGGAGCAATGGCGTAAAAAAGAGCTGGGCGAAGCGGAATTTAACTTACGAAATTTGGATAAAAACCAACGCCAAATACGCGAAACAATAAGCATCTCTGTCAATAACGATACTGCTAAACAAAATCGACTAATGCAGAGCATCATCCAAAAAATGCAGGATTACAAGCGTAACTACCCCGCTGAAACCAGCGAAGTAGACGCACGTCTGGAATCAGGCAACGAATTTGCCCAAATGCTACAAGCCTTACAATCAGAAGACTTGCCCCGCCACGAAGCCACCTTTAAGAAAATGTTGAATGAGCAAACCATTCAGGGCGTGGTTATGTTCCAAAGCCAATTGGAAAAAGAACGCCGCAAAATTGAAGATAAAATCACCGCAATCAACCAATCATTGCATCAAATCGAATACAACACAGGCAGTTATATAAAATTACTCGCCGATTTAGCCCAAGATGTCGATGTGCGTGATTTTCGTAGCGAATTAAAATCTATTTTAGATAATGCGCTGGATAACGAAGATATGTACACTGAAGAACGTTTTCTAAAAGTAAAAAGTATTATGGAACGCTTCAGAGGGCGCGAAGGTCAAGTCGAACAAGATAGACGTTGGATGAACAAAGTTACCGATGTACGCAATTGGTATAATTTTTCCGCCAGTGAGCGTTGGCGTGAAAGCGACGAAGAAAAGGAATTTTACAGCGATTCTGCGGGAAAATCAGGCGGGCAAAAAGAGAAGCTGGCTTATACGATACTCGCCTCGGCACTTGCCTATCAATTCGGGCTAGAATGGGGCGACAACCGTAGCCGATCATTCCGCTTTGTGGCGATTGATGAAGCCTTTGGTAAAGGCTCAGATGAATCCACGCGCTATGCCTTGGAGTTATTCGGCAAGCTTAATTTGCAATTATTGATTGTTACACCGTTACAAAAAATTCATGTCATAGAAGACTATATCAACGCGGTGCATTTTGTGCATAACCGTGAAGGTAAATATTCCATGATAAGGAATTTAAGCATTGAGGAATTTAAGGAAGAAAAAGCGAAAGCGTCGAAATGATAACCCCCAAAAAAATACAACAAAAATCCTTAAAGCTCTGGGAAAGTGGACGTATTTTGCAGGCTGTTTTAAAAAATGAGCCACTGTTTCCGTGGCATATTCGTTTTCGAAAACCCAATGCCCAGCAACAATTAGATGACTTTACAAAGATTAGAAATTGGGTTGTTAATTTAAAAAAGCACAGCAATGAATCAGGCAATATTTCCTACGCAATTGACTATAAAACCAGTAATCACCGTCAGTTAGGAGCACAACAATTACCGTCGCTGATTGTGTTTGAATCTCGTGATGATTGTTTACACAGCATAGGTAAACATCATGAGTTTGAGGTATTACTAAAAATAGTCCACAACAGCTGTAATCAATATCCCGCTCTGCATGATTGGATCATAGATAAACCGCGATTATTTATGAAGCACCAAACGACTTGGTGCAAACTATTAAGTGTTTGTGATTATTTTATGCAAAACCCGCGCCCTAATTGTTACTTGCGTGAACTTGAAATTGAATCAGTCGATACTAAATTCATCGAAAAAAATAAATTGATCCTAATGGAGCTATTGGATCTGCTATTGCCAGCAACAGCAATAGATGAAAGTGCAACGGGCACAAAACAACACGGCTTTGAGCGTCGTTATGGTTTGAAATACGAAGAGCCTGTAATACGGTTACGGTTATTGGATAAAAGTCTCCAGCCTCATCCTGCAATGAGCGATATAAGCCTTCCCTTATCGCAATTATGCAACTGGGATATCAAGTGTTGGCGCGTTTTTATCACGGAAAATAAAATAAATGGCTTAAGCTTTCCGCAGATGCAAGATAGCTTGGTTATTTTTGGTTTGGGCTACGGCGTGGATAGTTTGGCAAAAATTCCATGGCTGTCGAAATGTGAAATATATTATTGGGGAGATATTGATAGTCACGGCTTTTCCATTCTTTCTCGCCTGCGCCGATATTTTCCAAAAGCACGGGCATTAATGATGGATGAAAACACGCTGGCTCAATACCAATCTTTATGCGTTGAAGAACCGCTTAATGCACAATGTAAAAACCAACTAAGCTATCTCACCGAAGTAGAACAAAGACTTTATCAAAAATTGCAAAAAAGCCATCAACGCTTAGAGCAAGAGCGTATACCGATGAGTTATGTAATGCAGCGACTTAAATATTGTTAAGGAGCC
>CAYTAM010000055.1:0-8078 GCA_964435685.1 uncultured Methylophaga sp.
GCAATCGTTAGGCGCTAATCTTGGTCTGATCTATCAATTTTGAGTTAATTAACCTCGCGACGGACAAGTAAGACTTACTTGTCCCACTAAGGAAAACTCAAATAATAAACTGTTGATTTAATTGGTCGGAACAGCAAGATTCGAACTTGCGACCCCTTGTCCCCCAGACAAGTGCGCTACCAGACTGCGCCATGCCCCGATGTGTTGATTTGTATGTAGTTAGTTTTTTTGACTGCTGTTGAAAATAGGGGTTTCCGACAACGATTCCGACAATAGCGTGATATGCTTATGCTAATAATGCGTATAGCTCTTCAAGCTCAACTAAAAACTCGTGGATCAGTTGTTTTCTTTGTTTATTTACCTCAGGCTTGTTTTCATTGTCAAGCTGATGGCGCGCACCACCTATAGTGAAACCTTGCTCATATAATAAGCCACGAATTTCACGAATAAGCACAACATCATGGCGTTGATAGTAGCGTCTATTACCACGCCGTTTTACTGGTTTTAGTTGAGTAAACTCTTGCTCCCAATAACGCAAAACATGTGGCTTAACGCTACATAGCTCACTGACTTCGCCTATTGTAAAATAACGCTTCCCTGGTATTACTGGCAATTCATTATTATTACTCGCTTCTAGCATAGGTATCGACTCTGGCTTTTAGTTTTTGTCCTGGACGAAATGTCACTACACGACGTGCTGAAATAGGTATATCTTCACCGGTTTTAGGATTTCTGCCCGGACGCTCACTTTTATCTCGTAATTCAAAGTTGCCAAAACCAGACAATTTGACATGATCGCCTGATTCTAACGCGCTACGGATCTCTTCAAAAAACATTTCAACCAACTCTTTTGCTTCACGCTTATTAAAGCCTAGTTCCTCATGAAGTTGTTCTATTATATCTGCTTTGGTAAGTGCCATATGTTCCCCTAAATATTTTCTTTTTATTGTGTTTAGTTTAAGCTCTAATCGTTGCACCCACTTGCTGCTTGAGTACTTCAGTTACAGTTTGAATGACCACATCAACCTCTTCATCAGTCAGTGTTCGTTCCCTGTGTTGTAGCTGGAATGCTATTGCAATACTCTTTTTATCGACCTCGACTCCCGCGCCGCTATACACGTCAAATAATTGAATTGACTTAAGAATATCAGATCTAACACCATTGAGGCAATGTTCAATTTCACCTGCTGTCACCGTAGTATTTACTAACAATGCTAAATCACGACGAATTGCAGGAAACTTTGACAACATTTCAAATGCTGGCACTTTCGCCTTAAGCACTGATGCTAATGTTAATTCAAACATATAGACTCTAGGATCTAATTGCAACGGCTTATTCAATCGTGGGTGCAATGCACCTAGCCAACCTATCGCTATATCACCTCGATAAATCCGTGCAGATTGCCCTGGATGTAAGGCTGGATGCAATTCAGAAACAAAGCTAACACCCTGTTCGCCTCCTAAATCCAACAGTGCTTCAACGTCTGCTTTAATATCAAAAAAATCAACGGGTCGCTGTTTTTCAGCCCATTGTTCCGCATAACGGCTACCACAAATCACCCCCGCAATTTGACGATGTTGCTCGACATTATCTGCTGTGCCACGGAAGCTTCGACCCACTTCAAATAATCGCACCCGCTCATGTTGTCTATTTAAATTATAAACTAATGCTTGAATAAGACCTGGCCAGAGCGATGTGCGCATAACAGATAAATCAGCTGATATCGGGTTTGCCAATTCAATCGCTTGTTCACCTTGTACCGCTAAATATTGCTGGATGGCGGGATCACCAAAGCTATAGGTAATGGCTTGTTGATAACCACGATCGACCAATAATGATTGCAAACGATGTGTTGCTAAGGTGTGTTCAGAAATATCCGTCGTTAACACCGTGCCTTGAGGTCGTGTTTCTGGCAACTTATCATAACCATACAAGCGGCCTAATTCTTCAATCAAATCAACTTCAATCGCCAGATCAAACCGAAAGCTAGGCACGGTAACATGCCAACCTTCGGCATTGGCTACCACCGTTAAACCAAGACGCGTTAACCAGTGTTCCACTTGCTGAGCTTCAATTGCAATACCTAAAACACGTTTAATTCTAGCGGCGCGTAAGTTGATGATTGCTGTTTCAGGTAAATCTGATTCTGACACTATTTCCGTAATCGTGCCTGCTTGACCACCCACAATAGCTAATAGTAACGCTGTAGCGCGCTCAATTGCCGCACCAGCTAGCTCTGGATCGACACCACGTTCAAAACGATGTGATGAATCAGTATGTAGCCCATAAGCACGGGCACGACCAGCGATAGTAAGTGGATTAAAATGCGCTGCTTCTAAAAATAGGTGTTGAGTATCATCAGTAACACTTGACGATTCACCGCCCATGATCCCTGCCATCGCTAAGGCAGATGAATCATCAGCAATCACCAGTGTATTATCTGTTAGACTGACTTGTTGTCCGTCTAACAGAGTGAGCTTCTCATTTTGTTTTGCCGCACGAACAGTAATGCCACCGTTTAATTTATCTAAATCAAAAGCATGCATCGGTTGACCTAGTTCAAGCATCACATAGTTAGTAACATCGACCACAGCACCTAAGCTACGCACACCACTCCGGCGCAGTTTTTCTTGCATCCATAACGGCGTTGTTGCTTTCACATTTATGTTTTCAATCACTCGACCAATATAACGTGGACAATCGGCAGGTAGATCCACAGTAATACTCACTATTTTAGCTGATTGCTCAGCAATCGTTTGTTGCGACCACGTTGTTAAATCGCAGCCTGTTAATACGCCCACTTCCCGCGCGATACCTGCAATGCTCAAGCAATCACTGCGGTTGGGTGTTAAATCAACATCAATAGACACATCATCAACATCTAAATATTCTCTAAGATCAGTACCAACCGGCGCATCATCTGCTAATTCCATTAAACCTTTAACATTATCAACCAAGCCAATTTCACTAGCACCACACAACATGCCAAATGATTCAACACCGCGTAATTTAGCTTGTTTAATTTTGAAGTTACCCGGCAATACCGAGCCTACTACCGCAACAGCAACTTTTAAATGTTGACGCACATTGGCAGCACCACAAACAATGGATAATAATTCATCAGCTGCCACATCTACTTTACAACAACGTAATTTATCGGCATCTGGGTGCGGTTCAACCGCGACAACTTGCCCAACCACTACACCAGAAAAGTCTCCCGCAACAGGCTCAACAGCATCGACTTCTAAACCTGCTTGTGTAAGCATCTCTGCAAGTGTTGCTGAATCAATATCAGGATCAACCCACTCACGTAACCATTTTTCACTAAATTTCATCGTGTTATCTCTACAGGGGGCTATGATTAATGCAAGTGCTGCTAGCGGAAATCAGAAAGTGTGCATTTTTTATGCAAAAATAAGGCGAATACTCGTTATCTTCAACGAATGTTTGCATAGGAAAGGTGCAATTTATGGTTTTTGGTAGTTGTGCTTGCATTGGTCAAAGTCCCCTTAGTTAAATTGGCGTAAAAAACGCAGGTCATTTTCAAAGAAAAGACGCAGATCATTAACGCCATAGCGCAACATGGCGAGGCGTTCTACCCCCATACCAAAGGCAAGACCCAAGTATTTTTCACTGTCAATATCAACATGTTCAAATACTTTAGGGTGAACCATGCCACAACCTAGCACTTCTAACCAACCGGTGTTGCTACACACTCGACAACCTTTAGCATCACACATTACACATTCAATATCAGCTTCTGCAGAGGGCTCAGTGAACGGGAAATAAGATGGGCGGAAACGGACATTGAGATCTTTTTCAAAAAAGGCGCGTAAGAAGTCAGCCAAAATACCTTTTAAATCAGTAAAACTAACATGTTCATCGACCATCAAGCCTTCAACTTGGTGAAACATCGGTGTGTGCGTTACATCTGAATCACAGCGATAAACACGACCTGGGGCAATAATACGCAGTGGCGGCGCTTCTTGTTCCATTACACGTACTTGCACCGGTGATGTGTGTGTTCGTAATAACATTTCAGTATTAAAGTAAAAGGTGTCATGCATTGCCCGTGCTGGATGGTGTTCTGGGATATTCAATGCGGTAAAATTATGGGTGCTATCTTCAATTTCAGGGCCTTCTACGACTTTAAAACCAATAGACTGGAAATAATGTTCAATGCGTTGCAAGGTACGAGTAACGGGATGTAAGCCCCCTGTTTGCTCGCCCCGCCCCGGTAAAGACACATCAATTGTTTCCGCTTTTAAGGTAGCGTTCATCGCTGCTTCGGCTAACAGTTTTGAACGTGTTCCAATTAAACCCACTACCTCTTGCTTAGCTAAGTTAACTGATTTCCCTATTACAGGACGTTGTTCAACGCTGACATTACCGAGCTGTTTTAGATAAGCGGTAATTTCACCTTTCTTACCCAAATATTCAACACGAACAGTTTCTAATTCTGCATTTGTTTCCGAATTGGCAATTGCTTGTTTAGCAACGGCAACAATATCGTTTAATGCCTGTAACTGTGAATCCAGTTCAGCCATAATTCTCCACCTATTTTTACTGTAAAAACAAAAAAGGGCCGTTAATTCTAAATTAACTGCCCTTTTTTTGTAACTGCTCAGATTACTCCTGATATTCGTCAGTTTAAGGAAAAAATGTGAGTTTACCGATGTAAATGTCCATTTTTGAACGCAGAAATGGCGAACTTCAGGGGGTGAGCTGAGTAGTTACAATTATTTAGCTAGTGCAGCCTTCGCTTGTTCTGCTACAGCAGCAAATGCCACTGAATCATTCATGGCAAGATCAGCTAATACTTTACGATCAACTTCAATCGCTGCTTTTTTCAAGCCATCGATCATTTTGCTGTATGACAAACCACATTCACGTGCGCCCGCATTAATACGTGCAATCCATAAGGCACGGAATTGGCGCTTTTTCTGGCGACGATCACGATATGCATATTGACCGGCTTTTGTTATTGCTTGAATAGCAACACGATAGACATTTTTACGACGACCACTATAACCTTTGGCCTGCTTGATAACTTTTTTGTGTCGCGCGTGAGCGACTACACCACGTTTTACTCTTGGCATCAGATAACTCCTTAATTAGTGATTAGGCAACATTTTACGAACTGACATATGATCGGCTTTACAAATCATCAATGTAGAACGCAATTGGCGTTTCCGCTTGGTGCTTTTCTTAGTAAGGATGTGGCTGGTAAACGCTTGTGCGCGTTTAAATTTCCCGCTACCAGTTTTTTTGAAACGCTTGGCAGCGCCTCGATGTGTTTTTAACTTTGGCATTATTTCGAACTCCGCATTCGTAATTAATTATTATATGCAACTCCCAAAATGGGAGTTACATTACTTCTTACCCGGGGCTAAAACCATAATCATTTGTCGACCTTCTTTCTTTGGATGCTGCTCAATAACAGACAGCTCTTTAAGATCTTCTGCTACTCGTTCAAGTAACTTTAATCCTAAGCCCTGATGTGCCATTTCGCGCCCACGAAAGCGAAGACTGACTTTAGTTTTATTGCCCTCTTCAAGGAAACGTGTCAGGTTGCGTAGTTTTACCTGGTAATCGCCTTCTTCTGTGCCCGGTCTAAACTTGATCTCCTTGACCTGTATCTGTTTCTGCTTTTTCTTGGCAATTTGTTTTTGCTTATTAGCTTCAAACACATACTTACCGTAATCCATTATACGGCAAACTGGTGGTTTAGCTTGCGCTGAAATCTCCACCAAATCTAAATCCGCTTCTTCTGCTAATGCCATGGCTTTTGCCAATGGAACAATTCCATGTTGCTCTCCATCTGCGCCCGTTAGGCGTACTTCTCTGGCGGTAATCTCACCATTTAGCTTTTTATCATCAGTAGCGATATTTTTAATCCTCTAAAATAATTCTACCGCGATCAGCAACGTCTTTGCGCAAGATTTCTGCGAAGTCATCAAGTGTCATTACACCCAAGTCTTCACCCTTGCGAGTACGTACTGCCACGGTATTACCCTGCGCTTCACGTTCCCCAACTACAACTAAATAAGGCACTCGGCGCAATGTGTGCTCGCGTATTTTATAGCCTATCTTCTCATTTCTCAAGTCTAAATCTGCTCTAAAGCCTTTATTTTGTAATTCTTTGGTGATTTTTTTAACATATTCGGACTGATTTTGACTGATCCCCATCACCACAACTTGGCGTGGTGCTAACCAAGTTGGGAATGAACCGGCATATTCTTCAATCAAAATACCAATAAAACGTTCTAGCGAGCCTAAAATGGCACGATGTAACATAACAGGCACATGTTTGCTACCATCATCTGCAACATAGGTAGCATCCAACCGGCCTGGCATTGAGAAATCCACTTGAATGGTACCGCACTGCCATACCCGACCAAGACAATCTTTTAATGAAAATTCAATTTTAGGGCCATAAAATGCGCCTTCTCCCGGCTGCAAGCCCCAATCCAGACCCTTGTCGTTTAAAGCACGTTCAAGTGCTTGTTCTGCTTTATCCCACACTTCATTACTACCCACACGATTTTCTGGTCGTGTCGATAATTTAACGATGATTTCATTAAAACCAAAGTCAGCATATACATTTTGCAATAGATCCATAAAAACCAATACTTCAGACTGGATTTGTTCTTCGCTGCAGAAGATATGCGCATCATCTTGGGTAAAACTACGCAGGCGCATTAAACCATGTAATGTTCCTGATGGCTCATTACGATGGCATGAGCCAAACTCTGCCATACGCAAGGGTAAATCACGGTAACTTTTTAAACCTTGATTAAAGATTTGCACATGACAGGGACAATTCATCGGCTTAATGGCATACTCACGATGCTCGGTATGGGTGGTGAAAATCATATCGCCAAATTTATCCCAGTGGCCTGACTTTTCCCACAAAGAACGATCCACCACTTGCGGTGTGCGCACTTCTTGATAACCATTCTTCTGCAATACATCACGAATATAATTCTCTACTTCGCGGTAAATGCGCCAGCCATTATCATGCCAAAAAATCATCCCCGGCGCTTCTTCTTGCAGATGAAACAGATTTAGGTTTTTAGCAATTTTACGATGGTCGCGTTTTTCTGCTTCTTCTAGACGAAACAGATATTGTTTTAAGGCTTTTTTATCTGCCCACGCTGTGCCATAAATACGTTGCAACATTTCATTATTAGCATCACCACGCCAATATGCACCTGCTAAAGTGGTTAGCTTAAAGGCCTTACAAAATGACATATTGGGCAAATGCGGGCCGCGGCACATATCAATATATTCTTGATGATAGTATAGTCCTACTTCGGTCACATCATCAGCCATATCATCTATGATACGCACCTTGTAATCTTCACCGCGTGATTCAAATATAGCCCTTGCTTGCGCTTTTGGTGTCATCTTTTTAATAACGTCATAGCTAGTTTTAGCAAGTTCTGTCATCCGTTTTTGGATGGCGTCTAAATCTTCTGGGATAAAGCGGTGTTCACTGTCAACATCATAATAAAAACCATCATCTATAACGGGGCCAATCACCATTTTAGTATCGGGAAATAACTGCTTGATAGCATGCCCCAATAAATGCGCAGTTGAGTGGCGGATAATATCCACGCCCTCATCATCGCGTGCGGTAATAATGGCTATTTCTGCATCTTGTTCAATAATTTGGCAAGTATCGACCAACTGACCATTGACGCGACCCGCAATAGCCGCACGTGCTAAACCTGCACCAATATCATTAGCAATATCATAAATAGAAACAGGGGGTTCAAATTGGCGTTGACTGCCATCAGGCAGTGTTATTGAAATCATTATTATGTTCCTGACCGATACAAAGGGCCGTAAAAACTAAAAACTCCCAAAGGAGCCTAAATATAAAATTTGGTAGGCACGAGTGGATTATTCAGGACATCCTGTCCTTCACCCTCCGGGTTGTGCTTCGCACAATTCAAAATTGTTTATCTCCACGGATGGAGTGTATGCAGTAGCAATGTCAGGAACATTGCCTGCCCTACAATTTTGTCGAACAAGTGGCTCTCACCACTCTCACTACCAAATATATTTGGTA
>CAYTAM010000056.1:0-8064 GCA_964435685.1 uncultured Methylophaga sp.
GGATCTTGCATCACCGAATCAGTGTGACCAAAGCGGTGTAGTATCATTTCTTCAGTTAACCTTATTGAAGGAATATAGGTGATAGCGCTTACAGACGCATAAATCAGTGCAGCGTTATCTTGGTTGCTAAGTAAGTATCGGTGTGCGCCACTTGGTTGTATTCTGGCTTCTGCTGCACGTGATTTCATAATTTCTATTTGTGGTGGTTCCACCACCAAATTTAAAACTAATTTAGCGGATAAGCCACCCAGATTTATACCATTGAAAAATGCTTCAACAGAGGACATTTTTCCCTGCTGTGAGAATATTGCAGTTTGGCCATATAAGCCTAAAGATTGTTGTGCTTGGCGGTAGTTGGTGGTGCCGAGATGAATATCAAATACACTAATTTGACCGTCAGTCATCAGTGTTATTTCCCATGGCATTGGAGCCACTTCTTGTTTAGAGGGAATAAGCAATAGAGCACCAATGCCCATGATAGTTAGTAGCAGTACGGTAAGAAATTCTTTCATTATTTTATATACCCAAAATACTTGAAGATGCAGATAATACTAACAAAATTCGTCGAATTCTCGATATCTTACCCAGTCAAGCTGAGCACAAGTTTATCGAGGATCTGAAGACACCCGTATGTTGTTAACTGGAGTCTAGCTTACTAGCCATAAGATCCCAGCTAAAAGCATGCTGGGATGACGAAGATTTTTTTGCAATTTGAATGATCATTAGTATATACCTAGCAGCACCAATAAGCCTTGCCCAATAGTTGCAATTTCCACACTGTCAACAGTAACGCTAGCCTGTTGCACGCGTTGCAGTAACCCTATCATGCTCTTGGGATGCTATCAGGTTTGAGTCGTTTTGCCATGGTGCGTGTTGCTTTTACTAAAGCATTGATCAGTGCAGGTTCACTGGCGGCATGACCCGCCATCGGAATAATGGACAATTCTGCTTCTGGCCATGCCTGAGAAAGTTGCCATGATTGCTGTATTGGACAGACAATATCATAACGACCATGAATAATCATCGTAGGTATGCGGCGGATTTTATCAATATTAGCTAAGATTGGATTGTCAGCAATAAAACAGTGATTAAGGGCAAAATGCAGTTGAATACGCGCATGTGCCAATGGGCCAATATCCTGTGAAGGATCGGGTTTATAGTCATGATCGCGCATGGAGACGATAGTGCCTTCCCATGTCTGTAATCGTTTAGCTGCCATCATTTGGTGGAGTTCGTTTACAGATGTCAACTGCTGGTAATACGCATTTAAAGGTGCTTGCTGATCTGACTCAGGCAGGTGGTGAACTAAATTGTGCCATGCATCAGGAAAAAGTTTTGAAGCGCCACCTTCGGCATATACCCAATCAATGTCTTGCTGGCGGCCGAGAAAAACCCCTCTTAAAATCATAGCGAGCACATTTTCAGCATACTGTTGTGCATAGCATAATGCTAAGGTTGCCCCCCATGAACCACCAAAAATAAGCCAACGATCTATCGTTAATGTTTGGCGAATAGCTTCCATATCTGCTATTAAGTAGTGTGTTGAATTATGTTCTAATTCACCGTGAGGAAGTGATCGCCCGCACCCACGTTGATCTAACAGAATAATACGGTAGTTATCAGGATCGAAATAACGGCGATGTTGGCTGCGGCAACCTGAGCCTGGGCCCCCATGTAAGAAGATAATAGGTATGCCATTGGGGTTGCCACATTCTTCAACATAAATTTGATGATGTTGTCCGTTCTCCAATGCTTCCATCGAGATTTGATGTGTTTGATAAGGTTCAATATCAGGATATAATGAAAACATGTTTAACTCACTTTAAAACAATAATGGTAATTAGCGTGCTATTGCGAGAAAATATACACTAAAGACTGTAATTAAGGTTAACAATGAACTTGCACGAATTTCAAGCAAAACAACTTTTTAATCGCTATAGCATAGCGACACCTCAAGGACAGGTCGTTACTAGCGGCTCACAAGCAAGGCAAGCTGCAGAACAGTTGGGCGGCAAAAGTTGGGTAGTGAAGGCGCAAGTGCATGCTGGTGGCCGAGGCAAAGCGGGGGGGGTTAAAGTCGTTGATAGCTTAGATGAGGTAACCAATGTAAGCTATAATTTATTAGGTAAACACTTAGTAACACATCAAACTCCGGCAGAAGGTTTACCCATTAATCAAATATTAGTTGAACAGCCAACAGATATTCAACGCGAACTGTATTTAGCCGTCTTGGTTGATAGGGTGAGCCAGCAAGTTGTATTTATGGTGTCAGCACAAGGTGGAATGGATATTGAGGCGGTGGCAGCAGAAACACCAGATGAAATTTTAAGTGTCTATGTTGATCCTGTTGTTGGTTTAAAATCCTACCAGTGCCGACGTGCCGGATTCTTTTTAGGCTTAACGGGCACGGCATTCAAACAACTCGAAAGCATTATGCAGGCTTTGTATCGCCTATTTACTGAAAATGATGCCAGCTTGGTTGAAATCAATCCATTAGTAGTCACCGGTGAAAATGAACTGATAGCCGTCGATGCTAAATTGAATTTAGATGATAATGCGCTGTTTAGGCATGCTGAGTTATCAGCGATGTTTGATCCGGCACAAGAAGATGAGGCGGAGGTGGTTGCGCAACAATATGGTCTAAATTATATTTCACTGGATGGTGAAGTGGCGTGTATGGTGAATGGTGCGGGGCTTGCCATGGCAACCATGGATCTGATTCAAAGCCAAGGTGGTCGACCTGCTAACTTTTTAGATGTAGGGGGTGGCACAACCCCTGATCGGGTGGCAGAAGCATTTAAGCTGATCCTTGCAGATAAAAAAGTGAAATCTATTTTAGTTAATATTTTTGGTGGTATTGTCCGTTGTGATTTAATTGCCGAAGGTATTATTCAAGCTGCAAAAGACGTGGGCTTATCGCTCCCTGTTATTGTACGACTAGAAGGAACTAATGCCCAACGAGGTCGAGAATTATTGGCAAAAAGTGGGATGAATTTGCATGTAGCTCAAGATCTGACGGATGCCGCTAAACAAGCTGTGTTAGCCGCGCAGGAGGGCACACTATGAGTATTTTAGTCGATAAAGATACCCGTGTTATCTGCCAAGGCTTTACTGGTAAGCAAGGCTCCTTCCATTCGCAGCAAGCCATTGCTTATGGTACAAAATTTGTGGGTGGGGTAACGCCGGGAAAAGGTGGCCAATTACACCTTAACTTACCGGTGTTTAATACGGTGCACTATGCCGTAGCAGAAACGGGCGCAAATGCAACAATGATCTATGTGCCTGCTGCTTTCGCGGCGGATGCAATCTTAGAAGCTGCGGATGCAGGTATAAAGGTGATTGCCTGCATTACAGAAGGCATTCCTGTGCAAGATATGTTGCGTGTTAAACACGCTTTAAAACAGTCTGATTGCTATCTGATTGGTCCTAACTGCCCAGGAATCATTACGCCTGGGGAGTGTAAAATGGGTATTATGCCAGGCTCAATTCACTTGCCGGGTAAAATTGGTATTGTATCTCGCTCTGGCACGCTGACTTATGAAGCCGTTCATCAGACGACATTAAATGGTTTGGGGCAAAGCACCTGTGTGGGTATTGGCGGCGATCCAATTCACGGGATGGATTTTATTGATTGTTTAGAACTTTTTGAAAAGGATCCTCAAACAGAAGGTATTGTTATGGTAGGTGAAATTGGAGGACAGGCGGAGGAAGATGCAGCTGATTATATTCGCCAGCATGTCACCAAGCCTGTTGTGGCTTATATTGCCGGGCTAACGGCGCCAAAAGGTAAGAGAATGGGGCATGCAGGTGCTATAATCAGTGGTGGTCAAGGCACGGCAGAGGCAAAATTGGCAGCATTAGCGGATGCCGGTGTTCATATCGCACGCTCGCCTGCTAAAATGGGCGATGGTATTCTTGAAGTGATGGCAATATAAGTTATGGCAAATAGTTTTTGTCTTATTATGGGACAAATCAACCCGATAGTGGGTGATGTTGCTGGTAATGTTAAAAAAATTATTAAAGTAGCTGAGCAAGCAAAAGAGCAGTTTAATGCAGACTTGATTGTATTTCCTGAATTGACGCTAACAGGTTATCCCCCTGAGGATTTATTGCTTAGACCAGGTTTAATTAAACGGGTCAATAAAGGTCTAAAAAAACTAAAGAAAAAAATTAACTCAGTGGCGGTGTTGGTCGGGTATCCATCGGGTATTGCAGGTGAAGCACTCTATAATGCTGCATCATTGATTGCTGATGGTCAGTGTATAGCGACCTATTACAAGCAATACTTACCTAATTACAGCGTGTTTGATGAAAAACGCTACTTTGTAGAGGGTAACCGACCATGTGTGGTGGAATATAAAAATATTCAGTTCGGTATTACTATTTGCGAGGATATTTGGTTTACTGCACCTGCGGCACAAGCTGCTGAGGCGGGAGCAGAAATTATTCTCAATCTTAATGCCTCACCTTTTCGACAAGGTAAAGGGCAATTGCGCGAAATAGAATTACGCAAACGCGTCTTAGAAACAGGTTTACCCATTGTCTATATCAATCAAATAGGGGGGCAAGACGAGTTAGTATTTGATGGTGGCTCGTTTGCACTAGATGGGAAGGCTAAAAAAGTTGCACATGCGGCGAAATGGCAAGAGGGTTTGTATCCGATAACACTACATCGCCAAAAAAATGGAATATTGTCTCTGCAAGGTGAATTAATAACGCCTCCAGATGATTTAGCCATGGTGTATCAAGCATTGGTGTGTGGCTTACGAGATTATGTTAATAAAAATCGCTTTTCTAGCGTTGTGCTTGGATTGTCAGGTGGAATAGACTCTGCTTTAACCTTAGCGCTGGCGGTTGATGCCTTGGGTGCCGAAAAAGTAAAAACAATTATGATGCCTTCTCGCTATACCGCGCAAATAAGCGTTGATGATGCGCAAGATATGGCGGAGCGCTTGGGCATTAACCACAGTGTGATTGCTATTGATTCGCTGTTTGAACATTTTGTAGATACCTTGTCAGCGCAGTTTGAAGGCAAACCGGTGGATAGCACCGAAGAGAATATCCAAGCGCGCGTACGCGGTGTTATTTTAATGGCAGTCTCGAATAAATCAGGAGCCATGGTGTTATCAACAGGTAATAAGAGTGAAATGGCAGTCGGCTATTCGACATTATATGGTGATATGGCGGGAGGCTTCTCACCACTCAAAGATGTTTATAAAACACTGGTTTATCAATTAGCTGAATATCGTAATAAAATAGCGGAAGTAATACCTAAGCGGATCATTAGCCGACCACCCTCAGCAGAATTAGCAGCCAACCAGCTTGATCAGGATAGCCTTCCTGCTTATGATATCCTTGATGAGATTTTAGAGCGGTATATTGCTGAAGACTGGTGTTTTGAAGATTTGGTAGCAGCGGGCAGTAATGCCGAATTAGTGGCAAAAGTGATTGGCCTAGTTGATCGTAATGAATATAAACGACGCCAAGCACCGCCAGGAATACGCATTACTGATCGCGCATTTGGGAGAGATAGACGTTACCCGATAACCTCAGGCTATACTGTGAAAGCAATAATAGAATAGGAATGAAAAATGAAAAAAATAGAAGCAATTATAAAGCCTTTTAAATTAGATGATGTACGTGAAGCTTTGTCAGATATAGGGGTTACAGGATTAACTGTCTCGGAAGTTAAAGGTTTTGGTCGTCAAAAAGGGCATACTGAACTTTATCGTGGCGCTGAATATGTAGTCGATTTTCTACCTAAGTTGAAATTAGAAATTGTCATTGCTGATGAGCAACTTGATAACTGTGTACAGACTATTATAAAAGTGGCTAATACAGGTAAAATTGGTGATGGTAAAATTTTCGTATTGCCGGTTGAACAAGTGATCCGAATTCGGACAGGTGAGCAGGGCGAGGACGCTATTTAATACCTAAAATAGGCAGGTAGGCATCACTTTTTGATTGTGGTTTGGTGTACTTCTGCAATCCCAGGATGGCCGGGATAGTTTAGTTTTAGGATCCGAAGCGCATCATTAGATAAGTCATCTAGTCCTAGGATCTTATAAGCCTTCGCCATGATAAGTAATGCATCAGGCATAGCGGGTGTTCGGGGGAAGTTTTCAATTACATATTTTCCTCGATTGGCAGCGGCAATATAGGCACCACGACGCATATTAAAATGTGCAACATTTATTTCGTGACGTGCTAAACGATTACGTAAATAGACAATACGTTGTGCTGCATTTTCACTGTATTTACTGGTTGGAAAGCGCTGAACTAAGGTATTAAAGTCTCTAAGCGCAATGCGAGCAGAACCTGGATCGCGCTGTGACTCATCACGGGGAATATATTTTTCAAATAAACCTATATCGCGATGGAAGTTAATTAAACCGCGTAAATATAAGGCGTAATCCATATTAGGGTTAAGCGGGTATACGCGCTTAAAACGGTCAAGGGTTGCAATTGCCGCTTCAGGATCATCACTTTTATAATGGGCATAAGCAGACTCTAAAAGTGCTTGCTGTGCATAAATACCAAAAGGAAATCGTGCTTCCAATTGGCGATAATATTGCAGGGCAGTAGGGAAGTCACCGGTATTGAGGGCTGCTTTAGCCTCAGAATAAATACGCTCTACGGTCCAATTACCTTCAGCAACGACCTCCTCTTTTTCTGAGAAAAAGGCGCAACCCGAAAGAAAGGTTAAACTAAGAATAGGCAGTAAATAATATAATTTCATGGTGGGTAGATTACGCTAGCTATGTTTAGATGGCAAAATAGATTGTATCATTTACCTGATAAAATATAAAAATAGTATTTATAATAAGACCTTTCCATCTTGAGAAAAAGTCTCGTAATATTGAGAAAATAGTGAAAACAACTAAAAGTAGGATAAAAATGATTCGTTTTATAGCTGGCATTGTGAGCGCTACCTGGTTTTTATCAGCAGGTGCCACAACATTTTATTTAGCTGATGATACAACGCGTGTGGTGGGTCATAATTTAATCGTAATGAGCCATCAAGAAGATACTTTATTGGATATTGCGCGCCAGTTTAATCTTGGCTATCGAGAAATTGTTGATGCTAACCCAGATTTAGATCCTTGGCTACCTGGGGAAAACAAGCGTGTGCTTGTTCCCAATAGGTTTATTTTGCCAGATGCATCACGCGAAGGCATTGTGATCAATCTAGCTGAGATGCGCTTGTATTACTACCCAAAGCCTCAAAAAGGTCAGCGTCAGCAAGTTATTACCCATCCTTTGGGAATTGGACGAGAAGGCTGGACAACGCCGCTAGGAAAGACCAGTATTATTCAAAAAAGGAAGGATCCTACATGGACACCACCCGCATCAATACGCGCTGAGTATTTAGCAAAGGGCGAGATCTTACCCAAAGTAGTACCTGCGGGACCAGACAACCCTCTCGGTGCCTATGCAATGCGCTTAGGTATGACAAGTTATTTATTGCATGGGACCAATAGGCCTTTTGGAGTGGGTATGCGGGTAAGCCATGGTTGCATACGCTTGTTTCCTGAAGATATAGAACATTTATTTGGCATCGTTGCTGTAGGCACGCCGGTTGAAATTATCTATCAACCTTACAATGCGGCCTTAGATGATGGCAGGCTTTATCTCGAGGCACATGCTACTCAAGACGATATGGAGGTACGAGAAGGCAACAATATGACGCCGATGGTCTCCGCTATATTAAAAGCACAAGATTATATTTTAGCAGATAATGATTGGCCGTTTGCTGAAAAGGTAGTACGAAATCGTGATGGTGTAGTGCGCGTTATCAATCAACAAGCTGTTGATGTGGTTGAAGATGTATGGTTTGTTCATTCTGGTTTCACAGAAGATGCAAAGGAAAAGTTGGCGCGCGCTTTAGTAAGCCTTAATGCTGATTTTTGGCCACTACAAGATGCTGCTGACGGTGAGGTCTTAATAGGGCCATTTGACAGCCAAGCACAAGCCGCACAAATGAGAACAGAAATTATGCGGCTAGCGGATATATCGGTTTGGGTGGTACTAGTGTCAAGTGAAGCTTTATAACGTGCAAGTATA
>CAYTAM010000057.1:0-8062 GCA_964435685.1 uncultured Methylophaga sp.
GGTTCACGCATCGTTACAAATTCCTCTGCTGCTGTGGGGTGAATACCTACCGTTGCATCAAAATCGGTCTTGGTGGCACCTGCTTTAATTGCGATGGCAATACCCTGCATAATTTCACCTGCATCAGCCCCTACCATATGCACACCCACCACCTTATCAGTATCGCCATCAACCAAAATTTTCATCAAAGTCTGCTCTTGCGAACCACTAATGGTATGTTTCATCGATCTAAATTCACTGCGATATTTCACTATGTTTGGGTAGTTGCTTGTCGCCTGCTGTTCTGTCATCCCTACCGAGCCGATATTGGGCTGACAAAATACCGTGGTTGCAATATTGCTATAGTCCACCTTACATGGTTCATTATTGTAAAGTGACTTCGCCAAGGCCATGCCTTCAGCTAAAGCGACTGGAGTCAATGCCATGCCGGGTGTCATATCACCTAAAGCATAGATGCTTTCCTCGCTAGTCTGAAAATTATTATCGACAGCAACATGCCCAGAATCCGTTAATGCCACGTTCACATTTTCCAAGCCTAAATCATTTAGTTGTGGTCTCCTACCCGTAGCATATAACACCACATCGGCTATTAGAGCCTTTCCTTCCTTTAAGTTGACTTTCAATGTACCATCAGCTTGTTTATCAATTGATTCAACATGGCTATTAAAGCGTAAATCTATGCCTTTTTTTACCATTTCAGCCACTGCAAATTGGCTGATTTCTTCATCAAAACCCTCTAAAATATGATCTCCACGGTGTAATTGTGTCAGCTGAGATCCTAAACCATTAAAGATCCCTGCAAACTCAACCGAAATATAGCCTCCACCCACCACCACTAGTCGCTGTGGAAATTCGGCTAAATCAAATATTTCATTTGAAGATACCACATGCTCATTACCTGAAAATTCAGGGATAAAAGGACGACCGCCCACGGCAACAAGAATACGTTCGGCTGTATAGTTTTTACCTGCCACTGCAACCGTGTGTGCATCGACAATTCTGCCACGACCTTTTTTTAAATCAACATCAGCACGATCTAAAATACCCTTATAAATACCATTTAATCGGTTGATCTCTGTGGATTTATTATCACGTAATGTCGCCCAATCAAAGCGAGGGCGATCTGACTGCCAACCAAAACCAGTGCTATCTCTAAAGTGAGCAGAATATTCTGAAGCATACACATATAATTTTTTCGGTACACAGCCTACATTAACACAGGTTCCGCCTAGATAAAGATCTTCGCAGATTGCTACGCGAGCGCCGTATGATGCCGACATTCGGCTGGCTCTTACGCCGCCTGAACCCGCGCCAATAACAAATAAATCATAATCGTATTTCATGCCATTTTTCCTGAGTTTATGTATGCCTATACCCAAACTAACTATAACGCGTTCAACATGGTATCTACATCGCTACATGTAAAGGGATCATCAGGGCAATTATCCATTAAACCTGGTTCGGCAAATAATTGTTTAATTTCACCATCAACAACATGCATGGAGTAGCGCCATGTGCGATCTCCAAAGCCTAGATTTTCTTTCTTCACTAACATGCCCATTAGACGAGTAAAAGCAGCATTACCATCCGGTAACATTTTCACTTTTTCCACACCTAGATTCTTCGACCATTGGAACATGGTAAATGCATCGTTTACGCTCAAGCAATAAACCTCATCAACACCTTTCGCTTTTAGTTCATCATATTTAGCTTCAAAGCCGGGAAGGTGCGTACTAGAACAAGTGGGTGTAAATGCGCCTGGCAAAGCAAGCACAACAATACTTTTATCCTTGAAAATATCACTGGAGGTCATATCTTGCCAGCGGAAAGGATTATCGCCTCCTATACTTGTATCATGGACACGGGTTTTGAATGTAATTTCTGGTACTTGTGTAGCCATTGTTATTTCCTCATTTAATTGGTCGATTGATTATGGATGTTTATTACCTCACCCAATGGATACCATTATTGAGGAGCCCGAAAGAATTGTAAAACAAGTTATTTCTATAGAATTAATCGTTTTTTACGATTGAAACTGTTTTAAACAAAAAAAGCCCCGATACCATTTAGTATCGGGGCTTTTCGGATTAGCTTTTGCTTAACGGTTGCAAATGTACATTGTTACTTCAAAACCGAAACGCATATCTGAATATTCTGGTGTAGTCCACATAATAAATACCTCTTTATAATTTGTTAACTCTTACAAACCGAAAACATTTTCGGCTTCCACGGTTCACACTGTACTAGTCTTAATGCTTTAGTGTTAGAGGAAAAATCTTTTGTTCAATCAGGATTTTCCTTAGGTCTTATTTCATGCGTCTAGAATACCACTTCGAATAGCCAGCCGTGCTAATTCTGCAGAGTTCGATAAGTCTAGTTTTTGCTTGATATTGGTATGATGTGTCCCCACTGTTTTAGGACTTAAATTCAAAACACCGGCAATATCATTGACACTTTTTCCTTCTGCCAGCAATCTAAATATCTCGAATTCACGTTGGCTCAATACATCTAACGCATTGTCCGATCCGCTGAGTTTCTGCATGGCAATATTCTGCGCTATATCAGGATCAATCGACATCTTGCCTTGTGCCACCTGTGCTATCGCTTTAATCATTTCTTCGGGCGCGCTACGTTTGGGAATAAAACCTTTTGCACCTGCTTGCAAAGCCCGCGTAGTAAAAACACTGTCTTCATGCACACTTAACACTAGGATCCTTGCAGCCGGATCACGTGCAATGATCCGCTCAATCGCGCCAATACCACCAATGCCTGGCATGGATATATCCATTACTACTACCTCTGGTTTATATTTGGCATAATCATGTACGGCCTGTTCACCACTGCTTGCTTCAGCAACAACCGTAAATTCACCGTCCTCTAATAATCGACGAAACCCTGCACGGACTAATTCATGATCATCGACTAATAATATTGTTGTCATAGTGTTTTATCCTCTCCTAATGAGCCTCTGAATAAGTTATGGACGAAACCAAGTAACCGCCAAGGTAAATAGCTTGCATCAAAAATGTTCAGGTTTAAGGGCCTGCCCCGTACTTGATACGAGGGCGAAAAATATAGGTGAGCGTGCTATTGCCCAGTTTTTTAACGCAGAAACTGGATGTTTTGGGCGTGAGATATGAGTTCATAACTTGTTCAGATACCCCCTAATGGAATAATGACAGTTATAGTCACGCCTTCACCTAATGCACTTTCTAATTGAAATGTTCCACCGAGGCTGTGCGCTCGCTCTCGCATACCTAACAATCCAAAATCCACATCAGAATGAAAGTCTAACACCTCCATACCTTTACCATTATCAGCAATACTAATAATTAATTGTGGCTCATTTGAGTCATCTAATTGATTTATTACAGAAACCACTATTTCAGAAGCATCCGCATGCCGCACTGCATTGGTGATGGATTCTTGCACAATACGAAAAACGGTTATATTCATCGCTTCGTTCAAATGATCTAGTTGTCCTGAAAAAGCAAAGTTAAAACTAATTTCTGCTTGCCTAGTCTGCCATGTGGAAATACTTTCTTCTAATGTAGCTAATAAACCTAAGTCATCCAAAGGACTGGGGCGTAAACGTGTAATCATACTATGTACAACATCATAAATATGACTCGCTACACCAATAATTGCCTGGGCGCTGGCATAGACTTTTGGTTCATTATCAATACTTCGATTCCGAATAAGTACCGCATCCGTTTTAATTGCAGTTAGACATTGACCCAGTTCATCATGTAATTCTCGCGCTAAATGTCGCCGCTCATTCTCTTGCACTTCAGCCATATGTTGTGCTAGTAACCGTGTTTCTCGCAGTTGATTTTCTGCAGCTTCTGCCTGCTTATGCTTTGTTATATCCCGTAGCGTACAAATTACGCCACTTACATTTTGTTCCGCATCTAACAACGGTACTGTAGATAGTAATACTGATAAAGTATCACCATTGGGCTTGACCAAACTGGTTTCCAAGTTTTCAATTGTTTTACAATTTTCTAGCACATCGGCAATGCGCTGTTGATTTACAGTAAAACCTAAACTTGCCAGTTCACTGCCTAGTAATGACGATGGTTCTTTATTCAGTAACTGCTGTGCCGCAGGATTATAAATCAAAATACGCCCCGTACTATCCAGTGATAAGATTGCATCACCAGATTGCTGAACTAATACGGCTAGCCGTCTATTTTCTTCCATGCTTTGTTCTAATGCTTGTCCCATCTGATTAAATGTTTGGCTAATTTTATCCATTTCTGTCAATGAGAACCGAGGTAACCTTAAATGCAGTTCGCCCCGCTCAAAACCAGATAATGTAGCCAATAAACGCTCTAATGGCCGCATTAATCTACCCACACCCCAATATAAAAACACGCCAGCAAACACAAAAATACCCAAGCCCAATAGAAGGATACCTCGAAGATCTAACCAGCGTTCGCCAATTTCATGAATAGGTGCAGCATAAATAACCATATGACCATTACCAAAGCGCTTATTTAGCGGGGTCACGCTGGGCAATAATAATTTAACAAACCACCTGGGAGGTTCTACACCAGCATAGGTTTTTGGTTCACCTGCAACTAACAAACCCCGGGAATCAAACAGTAAGATATGCAAACTACGAATTTCACTTAATACTTTGACCAAATCTTTTAAATGTTCATAAACGCCTACTTCTCTACTTAATTTACCTTCAGCTAAGGAAACGGTTATTAGGTGTGCCGCGGCAGCCATTGTGTCTTTCATCTCGGCATACACAGATTGGCGTGCATTTGAAATTAGTACAACGGTAGTTGCCAATAAGGATGCTAATAATAGTAGGGCAAAGAATACCGTTACCCTTAACTTTAGACTCATTCTGGTTTTAGGCTCATTTGACACGCGTTGCTGCCAACCCTTTAGCACCCAAATTATCTACCCACCGGATCTCGATCAGATCATCAATTTCACCGCCAACAAGTTGGAAAGAGAAATAGGGATTGCGTGCTGTAGCCGTACCGCATTTTATCGCTAATACTTCCTTTTTATTACACCAGCAACGAATATCTTGAATAAATTCAGCAGCAATAAGCTGGTCTTGCTTATTTTTCGCACGCCCAGTATGCATCGGATGCGCTAATAACAAGCGTACACGAGTATTACCACTTTTCAGTTTAGCGCGAATACGATCTTTAGTTGCTATACCCATAATTAGCCACATCCCCCAATATCAACCTCGACAAAATGCGATGTTTTATACAGTTTACCCTCTGCACGCATCACTGCTATCACCTGCGAGTCTTCTCTTATTTTGATCATGCTTTTAAAAGGCAATAATACAGCCGGTGTTAACTCCAAACTCATTACTAATGGAAACGGGTTCTTTTCCACCAATATTGCAACACGCTCAATATTTGCTAAATTACTTTCAATCGTTACCGGAACCGTTGCGCCATTTACCGCATAACTAGGAGGCGAACCCACTTTGAAGTTGAGTGCTTTATCTGCAGCTATCTCTGCTTGTCCAACTAAGGCTAATAATGCATCTTCAACTGTCTCAGCATTAAACGCATCTTTAGGCCAATGAGCCAATAAGCGCTGAGGCAAGATCAAACCACTTGCTGCTACCAAGGCGAGCGTTGTCGCAGAAATTGTACCCTTTAAAACTGCTCTACGTTGTTGATTTATCGTGTCTACCATCACCATTTTTCCATCTGAGCTAATGCAATATCAATTGTGCGTAACCTAGCGCTAATTTTAGCCAATTGGAATTCGTCACCTTTTGCAAAACCGGCTGCTAACCGTAATTGGTCTGCCGCTTGTTCTAAGCGTCCAGAACTATAATAATACTCTGCCAACCAATTATGTGCTTGGCTTTTATCACCCAAATCACCTTTAGCTTGAGCAAGTAATTTATATGCTTGTCGGGAAGGTGCGCCTAATTCCAGCTGTCTTAACAGTAACTGCTCCGCCTGCCTTGGTCTATTCACCTGCAATAAAGTCGTTACTTGCTTGAGTGTCAAAGCGTAATCATCGGGGTATAAACGCTGATTATCATCATATATTTTTAATGCCGCAGCATGTCTCCCTACTGCCATTTCAATGTCTGCCAACGCCAATTGATAACTTAAGCGGTCACCATCGCCATCTATCAATAACTGTATCTCTTTTCTAGCCTTGGTATGCTCACCTCTTGCAGTTAACGCCAAACTGTAACCATAACGTGTTGCCGCTTCATTCAAACTATTTCCTGCTTTTAGTGAATGAGCATAATAACGTGTTAATTCCGTGAGATTGCTAGCGCCCATAACACGCAATTTTTCTCTCATTAAATAAAATTGCAAAGTATCACTAAGCTGCCGCCTTAACGGATAGCTAGCAGCACGCCCCCGTGCATCTGCAATGCGCGACGTTGTCACTGGATGGGTACTTAAAAATTCTGGCACTGCATTGCCGGTATGAAAGCGATTTGCATGCTGTAATCTCTCAAAGAATGCAGGCATCGCTTGCGCGTCAAATCCTGAACGAACCAATGTTTTCATCCCTATATTATCCGCTTCACGCTCATGCGCTCGAGTAAAATTGAGTTGCGCTTGGATGCCACCAGCTTGCACAGCCATTAATGCTGCTGATCCTGCTTGCGGATCGGCGGCACCTAGGACTAACGCTGCAATTAATCCTACTGTTGTTGCTAGATTAATCTGTTTTGACTTTTCAAAACGGCGTAATAAATGGCGTTGGGTAATATGAGCAATTTCATGCGCTAAAACTGCTGCCATTTCATCTTCAGTCTGGCTGGTTAATACCAGCCCACTATGTATACCTATAAAGCCTCCTGGCGCAGCGAAGGCATTAACCGTAGGGTTAGACACCATAAAAAAGGTAAAAGACAAATGCGGTGCATCACTATTAGCCACCAGCCTAGCGCCTACTGATCGCAAATAATTATTAACTTCAGCATCATCAATCAAATCAACAGATTGTTGCAGGCGCCAAAAAAAGGCTTTGCCAATTTGATATTCTTCCTGTGGTGAAATGATTGAGCCTGCACTATCTCCAATCTCAGGCAAAGCAATATCCCCAGCCTGAGCAACCATTAATGACAAAGCCCAGAAAACTAGCAACAGTATGGCAAAAAATATTCTCATAAAATCATAGACATTTAACTTCTACTTAGGGTTCCTGCAAGACAAAATGTGTTTTTCAGTTTATTATAGTAGCTCATTTAGGTATTATTTTTGAGAAAACCATGCAAGACTTTGACAAAGAGCTCGATACTTCTGGGCTAAATTGCCCATTACCCGTACTAAAAGCGCGTAAAGCCTTATCAGAAATGGCGGTTGGTGAAAAACTACACCTTATTGCTACCGACCCTGGTGCTAACCAGGATATCCCCGCATTTTCTAAAATGACCGGCAACCAGCTCATCGAAACAAGCGAAAAAGAAGGTAAACTACACTTCATTATCGAAAAAGGGGCGGAATAATGGCTAAAAAATTAGCGATCATTGCTAGCAAAGGCACACTTGATGGTGCTTACCCACCATTTTTATTAGCATCAACAGCAGTAGCGCTCGGTTTTGAAGTGAAAATATTTTTCACCTTTTACGGCTTACAATTACTCAATAAAAACTTAAACCTAAAAGTATCACCGCTCGGCAATCCAGCCATGCCAATGCCGGTTCCTGTGCCCAGTATCGTGCAAATCATACCAGGTCTTGAATGGTTTGCCACATGGATGATGAAACGCAAGCTAAAGCAAAAAGGCGTAGCCAGTGTAGAAGAACTACGTGATATTTGTGTAGAAACAGGCGTTGACTTAATCGCCTGCCAAATGACGGTAGACTTATTTGACTTCGATGAAAAAGATTTTATTGATGGCATCAGCTCAGGCGGCGCAGCCACCTATTTAGAATTTGCTGGTGACGCTGACGTAACGCTCTATATCTAATGGCTAATGGCACAACGCCTAGCTTAAATCACTAACGTGCTTATTTTTTGTTTCTTGAATCCAAGTTTGATACCATCAATATTCATTTAATTATTGCCATTACCAAGTGGAGACAAATAAGTGTATACCC
>CAYTAM010000058.1:0-7988 GCA_964435685.1 uncultured Methylophaga sp.
AGTCTTTGCTTTATTCAATTTAGGTGATGATGATGCCAGTAATTTGGCACATTGGAGAAAATAATGAATTGGAAAGTTAAATTAAGTTTACTAATTGGATTTTTGCTTGCAACAAATGTGCTGGCGGCAACGTTACATGCATTAGATAATATTGAGCAAGCTGCGTATGAATACGCTTTAAACCAAGCGCGGATGGAGCATGATAATCCACAGATAATTATACAGTCATTAGATCCTCGGCTCAGACTGCAGGCATGCGACTCAGCATTGGAGGTATATAGAAGGAATGCTAAGTCAACTATTGGTAATCAAACTATTGGGGTAAAGTGTCACTCGCCAGTTGCATGGACAGTGTATGTTCCGATTAAAGTTAAAGTATTTAAAGAGGTTGTCGTTACAAATCGCCCCTTGACTGCAAACTACATCATTACAAAAAATGATATTAAAATAAAAACATGGGATATTGGCTTGCTTCGCCAAGCTTATGGAACGGATCTAGGAAAATTCATTGGCCAACAACTAAAACATGCAGTTTCAAAGGGAACGGTATTGAGTATTAATAGTGTAAAAGCGCAGAAAATTATACGCAGAGGCGAACAGATCATATTAGTGGCATCAGTGGGTGCAATGGAAGTTAGAATGAATGGAACAGCATTGGCTGATGCGCAACTAGGTCAGCGTATAAAGGTTAGAAATAACTCGTCTAAACGGGTGGTTGAGGGCATTGTAGAAGCCCCGGGCATCGTTAAAGTGGTAATGTAATATCTAAAAAATAGATAGAATAAAAATAAAAGTGTGACTTATACTAAAGTTTTTGTAAACTGGGTCGATGTAGTAATCAGGCTCTAACAGGAAAAGATAATAATGTCAGAAATAAATAATATAAAAACACCACCACAATCAGCATTAAATTCTTCCCTAATTAATGATAAGGGAAGTCGTGATGGTGATAAACCTCAAAGCATGCAGGCAGTGTCACCGCGATCAGATACAGTAAGTTTGACCAGTGAGGCAGCACAATTGCAATCAATACAAAAAACCTTAGAAGATACGCCCGTTGTAAACAGCGAGCGGGTAGAGGCATTACGTGCTGCTATTGCAGATGGATCGTATAACGTTGATGCAGGTGAATTAGCACAAAATATAATTGATTTTGAAACACAGCTCCTTTGAGCATAAGCAGGGTAATAGTAGAATGGCAATGACACCTTTACAACAGTTAAGCAGTATTTTGCAGGCAGAAAAAGATACATCTGCCCAATTGTTAGCGTTACTCCAAAGTGAACGTGATGGGTTAACCGCATCTGATTCAGCAATAATGGATGAAATGTCAGCCCAAAAACAGCCTTTGATTGTGCGCTTAGAGCAACTTGGTCGCCAGCGCGAACAACTTTTAAAAATGGAAGGGTTTTCTGCAGGTAAAGAAGGTCTGGAAGCGTTTATTGCCAATCAAGTAACAGCACAAGCCTCAGTACTTAATAAACTAGTAAACTCACTCAAAACTACCGCACAAGCATGCAGAGAGCATAACCAAATCAATGGCAGTATTGTTAATATAAACCGCCAATATTTGCAAAAAGCGATGAGCATTTTGCGAGGACGAGACATCAATGCAAGTTCCTATGGTCCAGGTGGCGAATATTCAAACCAAATTGTTCAGCAACCTTTATTGGGTCGTGTTTAACCACGAGGCTAAAGCATCAACCCATTCAGGCTGATCATTTAAACAAGGGATCAGTGTCAGTGTTTCCCCTCCGGAGTTACGAAATACCTCTCGCCCTCTCATTGCAATTTCTTCTAATGTTTCCAAGCAATCCGTTACGAATGCTGGGCAAATCACCAAAATATTTTTATTGCCACTCATGGCTAACTTCCGCAAGCAGTCTTCGGTATTAGGACCCAACCATTTAGCGCGTCCTAGTCGAGACTGAAAAGCGACTGAATAGTTTTCCTTTGCTATGCCTGCATGTGTAACAAAATCTTGCGTGGTACGAAATACTTGGTGGAGGTAACATATTTGATGATGCTCATGATCTTTTTGGTAGCAGCGACCGTTTTCTAGACAATTGTCCGCTGATTTATCTAATTTACGAAGATGTGATTCAGGTAAGCCATGATAACTAAATAGGATGTGATCATAAGGCCGGTTAAGATAAGGTTGGGCACGACTGACCAGTGCTGAGATGTATTTAGGGTTGTCATAAAAAGGTTTAATCACCGTCAATTTAATCTCTAGCTTATGTTTTTTTATGGCTAAACAGGCTTGTTCAACCGATGTAGTAACTGTGCTGTCAGCATAATGAGGGTAGAGAGGAATAAAGACTATTTCAGAAATTCCGGTGTGTTTAGCAAGGGCAATGACCTGACTTTCAATACTGGGGTTACCATAACGCATTGCCATTGCAACGGGCATAGTCACTTTTTGCTGTAATCTTTGTTTTAGACGTTGTGACAATACAATTAAGGGCGAACCCTCATCTAACCAAATCCGTTGATATGCTTTAGCTGATATTGTTGGGCGTGAAGGCAAAACCAATAAGCTAACAATAAGTCGCCTCATTAACCACGGTAATTGAATAACATAAGGATCCATTAGAAGCTGATTGAGATAAGCTCTAACAGAGGCGGTATCTGGCTGTTCAGGTGAACCTAAGTTAGCTAATAATACGGCACGTTTACTCATAAAACTTCATTGCCATGAAATAATCTTGTTAATTTAAAAGGTGAATGTAGATAAGAAGTAGATAACATATAAATTATACTAACAACTCTAATTTTGAGCTAAACTATACTAGGAGCTTGTCCGAGAATGGAAAAACCTACTGCAAAACCGATATTTTTGCCCATTTTTCCGAACATTTTCGTTAAATAGCGGTGCTATTCGCCTTAAATGTTCGAAAAACTAGACTAAAAATCTCGATTTTTCGCTACGGTTTCCATTCTCGGACAAGCTCCTAGAGATTATTGTATAATTAAAACATAATTGATGAAACACATAAACCAGCCCCTTTTTTATCCAAAAACATTTCAAATAGCTGATTATTATCCTCGTTATCGGGTAAAAAATGCACAATTTTTTGCATTCCCTAAATTGTATTCTAATTATGTAAAGATCGTACTAAGTTTTTTCTTTAATAAAAGATGGAAAATCAGGTGAATAATACCATCAAGTTGATAGCGGGTAATATTGTTTTGCTTGTTAGCTATTATATTTCCGCTCATATTACATTATCTCTAGGTTTGCCACCCATTGGTGGAGCACCTGTGTGGATCCCTTCGGGTATTTCCCTTGCCGCTATTCTAATCTGGGGCTATCGTCTATTGCCTGCGGTATTTATTGGTGGTTTTATCATTGGTGCGGAACTTTTTGGTTTGGGGACCACCACTGCGGTATTAGTGAGTATCTTATTTGGTGTTCAGGCCGGTGGACATGCATGGCTAACAGTATGGCTATTGCGAAAACTACATTTGTGGCCGAATTTATTAGTTAAAGAAAGTGAGATTGTTAAATTTTTTCTAGTCACTGTGTTGTCATTATTAATAGTGACCTTGCTTTTTGTGTTATTTAAATGGGCGTTAGGCGTACTTTCCATTGATCAATTAATAAGCCCTTTATTTTTATGGTGGGCTGGTGGTGTTATAGGGATCGTGCTTTTTACACCGATAGTATTGATTTTGTTTGCACAACCTAAACAGCAATGGCGACGACGGGTTTTTTCTGTAGCGTTACCGTTGCTTTTGATGTTTATATTATTAATTATAGTTATTATTAGCGTGCGACAGAATGATCAGCAAACACGAGTAGAAAACTTTAATGAGCATGCCGCTATAGCACATAGAGCAATTCAGAATGAAGTCGCACAAAATGCATTATTATTACATGCTATGCGTGCCTATTTCAAAAATGCACAAAATGTATCTTATGATGAGTTTGTGAATTATTTTTATGACTTAGATGATTACCGAAACAGTATTAGTGGTGTCGCTTGGATTGACTATGTAAGACATGAAGATCGTCAGAACTATGAGCAACAATACGCTGGTAGTATCACCGAGTTAAGTGGCGGGGGTATGGAACGAGTTGCAAGGATAAGAGCAGATTATTTTGTGATTAGATATTCACGCGTACCTAGTGATTATCGTGGCAATCATCAGCAGAACAATATGAATATGTTCGATCTGTGCTTTAATCCTGAACGAGCACAGATTTGTCAGCAAATAATATCAAGCAAAGAAGCTGCGATTATGGCTCCCATCATGGAAAAACCATCTCAAAGGAAACAGTTTGTTTATGTGTTGCCAGTGATGGATGAGAGTGAAGCTATAGTAGGCATGGTGGCACATATGTATCAATATCAAATATTATTTGATGCTATATCACGTTCTTCAGTAAAGCAATGGATCGAATTAACCGTCACAGATATTAGCCAAAACACTCCTCCTGTTATTTTATTTAACTCACGACAACAAAATGACACGTTCATTATTAATCACGATGAGCCATTAGAAATAATAAAAACCATCGAAATAGGGGGGCGTAAATGGCAACTGGAATATGTTCCATCACAATATTTTATCGAGTCTTATAATAGTTGGATTCTGTATTGGATCGTAACCAGTGCATTATTTATCTTTAGCATGATTAGCCTTTATTTATTAACCGTAACAGGGCGCATGCAACAGGTTAGGCAAGAGGTAGCGGATAAAACAAAAGAAATATTGAAAACAGAAGAGAAATTTCGTCGGCTTGTTGAAGGCGTTAAAGATGAGTATATTCTTTATGCCCATAATCTGGATGGAGAATTTACTTATGTCAGCCCCTCGATCACAAATATATTGGGGTATAGTTGTGATGAGTTTTTATGTCATTTTTCAACATTTATGACAGATTCATCAATAAATAAATTGGTTAATGACTATACACAGAGAGCCATATTGGGTGAAAGCGTCCCAACTTATGAAGTAGAGGTATTCCATAAAACGGGTGCTAAACATATTCTAAAGATAACGGAAAATGCCACTAAAGATGACCAAGGAAAAACTATTGCTGTAGAAGGTGTTGCTCAAGATGTAACCCAGAGTAAGTATAAACATATGCAGCTTGAACAGCGCTCTTTGGCGGTAAAAAATAGTCCTAATGGTGTAATTATTACTGACCGTGAAGGTGTCATTGAATATGTAAATCCACGATTCACGGAAATCACTGGGTATAGTTCACTAGAAGCAATAGGTCGAAAACCTAATATACTTAAAACTACTATGGTGGCATATAAAGACATGTGGGATACTCTGCTGTCAGGTAAGCCATGGCGAGGAGAGCTGCGCAATAGCAAGAAAAACGGCGATTTATATTGGTCACAAGAGCACATCTGTCCTTTATTTGGTGAAAACGGCGATATTACACATTTTGTGGTTACGCAACAAGATGTCACCGATAAAAAACAAATTCACGAAGAAAAAGTTTATCAAGCTAGTCATGATGTATTGACGGGTTTGGTCAATAGGCGAGAGTTTGAAATACGCTTAGAACGCATTGTTCTATCATCTAAAGTTGATTCATCTGAGCATGCCTTATGCTTTATGGATCTAGATCAGTTTAAAATGATTAATGATATCTGTGGGCATGTGGCAGGGGATGAATTACTACGACAAGTAGGCGATTTGTTACGATCCAATGTAAGGCAGCGTGATACCTTGGCACGATTAGGCGGCGATGAATTTGCTTTAATAATGGAATATTGTAGTATCGAACAGGCCTATGATTCGTGTCTGGATATAATTGATTTGTTAGCAGACTTTAGATTTCATTGGGAAGAACATATTTTTACCCTTGGTGTGAGTATTGGTTTAACAGTAATTGATAGGCATATTAAAAATAACCACCAAGCACTAAGCCATGCAGATACCGCCTGCTATGCTGCTAAAGATGCAGGGCGAAACCGTGTAGTAATACATACCGAAGACAATGAACTCCTGCGACAACGTAAGGGTGATGTACAATGGAGCAAGGTAATAAATGAGGCCTTAGATTTAGATCGTTTTTTACTTTATGTTCAATCTATTGTTCCATTGCAAGATAAAAATCAACGCATTTGCTATGAAGTTTTACTGCGACTTAAAATGGAGGATGGGACGATTGCGCCACCCAGTGCTTTTTTGCCGGCAGCAGAACGATATAGCCTCGCCGTGAGAATAGATCGATGGGTAGTTCAGCATACTTTAAAATGGATGGGAAAGCATATAAAACTACTGGATCATGTTGAATATATTGCAATTAATTTATCAGGGCAATCATTAGGTGATAATACTATGCTTGCCTTTATTGTCGAAGAACTATATCAATATGATCAACTTACCAGTAAGATTAAATTTGAAATTACAGAAACGGCAGCCATTGCTAATTTAAGGCATGCCACTGTTTTTATTAGCACATTAGTAGAGTTAGGTTGTAGCTTTGCATTAGATGATTTTGGTAGTGGTTTATCCTCTTTTGCATACTTGAAAAATTTAAACGTGGATAGTCTTAAAATTGATGGTATGTTTGTTAAAGATATTCTTCAAGATCCCATTGATCTTGAAATGGTAAAATCAATCAATGACATTGGTCATGTAATGGGAATTCAAACCATTGCTGAATTTGTTGAAAATGAAAAAATAGCAGATAAGCTACGCGAAATTGGCGTTGATTATGCTCAAGGTTTCGCATTTAGTAAACCTGCCCCTATTGATGTTATTCTAAAGCATGCGTAGTAGAAGACGGTTTTTAACATTATCAGCGCAAGGCGTAGCAGCAATGCTGGCCTTGGGGGTGTCTGCAAAGGGTTTTACTAAAGTGACAACCAAAACAGGCTTGGTATTAGATGATGGCTTTCTACATCATCGTATTAGTCCAGCGCACCCTGAGTCATCAGCACGCTATCAAGCCATAAAACAACATATCAGCGCGAATAATATTACGGATAAAACCGTGCCTATTTCGCCTGTGTCTGATGCAAAACAATGGTTGCAACTAATTCATTCACAGCAACATATCACCGCGATAAAAACCCGACAACCAGCAATGCATACTAACGCCTTATTGGCTACTGCCGGTGTATTGGCAGCGGTCGATGCTGTGTGTAATGGCCAAGTACAAAATGCCTTTTGTGCCTCGCGCCCACCGGGGCACCATGCCCGCGATACCGGGCAAGAAGAAGGCTTTTGCTTCTACAATCATATCGCCATTGCCGCAAGGTACGCTCAAAAATATTATGGACGCAACAAGATATTAATTATCGATTGGGATTATCATCATGGTGATGGCACTGAATGGGCGTTCTATGATGATCCAAGCGTGCTGTGTTTTTCAACACATGATATGTTTGCTTATCCGGGCACAGGGCTTCCCAGTAATATTGGAGAAGGAGATGGCAAAGGCTTTAATATCAATGTTCATCTTGCTTGTGGTATCAAGGATGCAGATATTGTAAAAGCCTTTGATGAAAAGTTGTTGCCAGCAGTTACGCAATTTAAACCCGACTTAATTTTAATTTCAGCAGGTTTTGATAGCCGCAAAGATGATCCATTAGGTTGTTTTGATATTAGTAATCAAGGATTTATAGTATTGACACAAATGGTCAAAGCACTTGCAGATACACATTGCCAAGGCAATATAGTATCGATGTTAGAAGGTGGCTATAATCTTCAAGGCAATGCCAGCGCCGTTGTGGCACATATAACGGCACTAATGGATTAAATTATTTAGTGATCTAGTACCAAAGTACAATATAAAATTAATGATTATTGATGTATTTTAATTATCTGAGCTACTACTTTAGCTAAGCGACTACCCCTAATTATGGGGGGGCAATATGGTTACCGTGGTGGTATAATGGATGTTCTAGGTTGAATGCAGCCTAGAATTAAATTGCCAAACTAGACGTGAATCGAGGACGTAAAGTTACAGATCTTAATGCAATGTTAAGATGGCTGAGCTACATAATTTTAAT
>CAYTAM010000059.1:0-7905 GCA_964435685.1 uncultured Methylophaga sp.
GGGTATATTCCCAAGTGAAATCAATTTGAAGCTTTTACCACTTCGTCATCCCGGCAGGTTTTTAGCCGGGATCTGAGTCTAAACAAGACTCCCGCTGAAAGCATGCGGGAGTGACGAATGAATAAAAATGTAATTTCAAGCTTGTTGACGATATAAGTTAATCATCTATTGATATATTTATTTATAATTTCCAGTTATAAGAGATACTCATTATAATGTGTTACTCAATGAGTAATATTAAGAAATTTTATGTATCAGTACGACAACTACGATCAGGCGATGGTGGATCAGCGGGTGGCACAATACCGTGATCAAACACGTCGTTTTTTAGCCGGTGAATTAACCGAAGAACAATTTCGCCCTTTGCGGTTAATGAATGGTCTTTATATGCAAATTCATGCGCCGATGTTACGAGTGTCCATTCCTTACGGACTTATGTCATCAAAGCAAGTACATAAAATTGCCGAGATCTCTCGTAATTATGATAAGGGTTATGTACATTTCACTACGCGGCAAAACTTTCAATTAAATTGGCCGGCATTAGAAACCGTACCTGATATTTTGGCGGAGTTGGCTTCAGTGCAAATGCATGCCATTCAAACCAGTGGTAACTGTATTCGCAATACCACTTCTGATCAACTAGCGGGGATCAATGCTGCGGAACTTGAAGATCCGCGTCCTTGGTGCGAGATTATTCGGCAATGGTCCACTTTTCATCCTGAATTTGCGTATCTACCGCGTAAATTCAAAATTGCTGTTATTGGTGGTGGTGATGATCGTGCCGCAACCCAATTACATGATATTGGTTTACATCTTGTTAAAAATAGCGAAGGTAATATCGGTTTTGAAGTATTTGTTGGTGGTGGCTTGGGCCGAACGCCCATTTTAGGTCAGCAAATCAGACCCTTTTTAGAAAAGAAAGATTTACTGTCTTATTTAGAAGCTATTTTACGGATCTACAATCAATTAGGTCGTCGTGATAATAAATACAAAGCGCGGATTAAGATCACGGTCAAAGAGCATGGAATTGAACCATTTCGTGAACTGGTTGAAGCTGAATGGGTACATATTCGTGATCAACTAGTGCTGGATGATACAGAAATCAAACGAGTGAAAAACCATTTTACTGAGCCGGATTATGATGTAAATGCTGTTAACGACAAGAGCTTTGCAAAAGCGCAACGTGCAGAAGCTGATTTTGCACGCTGGGTTAAACAAAATACTGTTGAGCATAAGATCGCAGGCTATAAAGCAGTATATATTTCATTAAAATCACCGATTGCGCCTCCGGGTGATGTCTCAGCCGATCAGCTAGATATTATTGCTGACTTAGCCGAACAGTTTAGTTTGGGTGAAGTACGTTCTACCCATAATCAGAACTTATTATTGAGTGATGTCAAACAAGGCGATTTGTATGCGTTGTGGCAGCAGTTGCAATCTAGTCATTTAGCGACGGCAAATATTAATACCTTAACCGATATAATTTGTTGCCCTGGATTAGATTTTTGCGGTTTAGCAAATGCGACTTCAATTCCATTGGCAAAAGAAATTAATGAGCGTTTTGATGATTTGGATTATCTCTATGATTTGGGTGATATTAAAATAAAATTATCTGGTTGTATGAATGGTTGTGCCCATCAAAGTGTCGGTCATATTGGCATTTTGGGTGTCGATAAAAAAGGTGAAGAGTGGTATCAGTTTACCCTAGGCGGTAGCTCAGAAGCGGATGCAGCTATTGGTCAACGCCTAGGACGCGCTATTCCTAAAGAACAAGTGGTCGATACGATAGCCACATTAATTGATGTATTTAAAGAGCAGCGTCATGAGGATGAATTGTTCTTAACCACAGTGCGCCGTGTAGGTATTGACCCATTTAAGGATCGCGTTTATGCAGATCATTAGAGATCGAAAAATTGTCGAAGATAATTGGCTGCATTTAGATGACGAAGCAGCTGATTTGGTGGTGGGTGATATCACTGTGCCATTGGCACGCTGGCAAGCTGAGCATAAAGCTTTAATCAAGCACGAAGGCAAATTAGGCTTGCGATTAAGTGGCGATGATCCCTTAGAACAAGTTATTGCTGATTTAGAACACTTTTCATTAATTGTGCTTAATTTCCCCGCTTTTGCCGATGGTAGATGCTATTCTTTTGCACGGTTATTACGTGATCGCTATCATTATAGTGGTGAAATTAGAGCGCAAGGTGATATTTTACATGATCAACTATTTTATATGGCACAATGCGGAATAAATAGTTTTGAAATGGCCACGTCTCAGCATTTGATTGATGCATTATCAGCATTTGACGATTTTAGTGAAAGTTATCAAACTACAGTATTAAAACCGGATCCTTTATATCGTCGTCGGTAGTTTATGGAGATGGTTTATTAAAACCATTTAACCAGAAGGTAATTCGATGGCAGTATACGCAATAGGTGATGTTCAAGGTTGTTTTGACGAACTTCAAAATCTGCTTAAATTATTAGAATTTGATGCCAGTCTTGATCAAATATGGTTAGCGGGAGATCTGGTTAATCGCGGTCCTAAATCTGCTGAAGTTATCCGCTTTGCTAAACAAATGGGCTCCGATGTTGTAAAAGTGGTGTTAGGCAATCACGATCTGCATTTATTAGCGACTGCTACAGGCATCAATGAGCACAATCATCGAATGGATACCATGGAATCAATTTTAGAGGCGGGCGATCGAGAAGAGCTTGTAACATGGTTGCGTCATCAGCCGTTATTTCATCATGATGCTGAATTGGGTTTCAGCATGGTACATGCGGGGCTACCACCGCAATGGACACTAAAAAAAGCTAGAAAAAGAGCTAAAGAGGTTGAAAAAGTATTACGCGGTGATAAGTGGCGACAATTTTTCAAACATATGTATGGCAATAAGCCGGATAAATGGGAGAAAGGGCTAGAAGGCTGGGATCGACTACGCTATATCACTAACTGCCTGACTTGTTTGCGTTATTGCCACGAAGATGGGAGGCTGGCATTAAACTTTAAGGGGGCGCCTAGAGATAAGCCAAAAGGTGAATTACCCTGGTTTGAAATGCCAAACCGTAAAACAAAAAATGATCGGATTATATTTGGTCATTGGTCAACCTTAGGCACGGGGCAATATGGCAATGTTTTTTCAACAGATAGCGGTGCAGTATGGGGTGATCAATTAACCGCTGTTCGTATTGATAAAAAGCCTTATCAGTGGTTTATGATTGATGCCGATCCCGCCGGGTTGCCTTATGCGAAGAATAAAAACATCTAGAGAAGCGTACCGAACAGGCAGAAACTTGACAAAAACAGTACAATACAACTTTAAGATTATATGGATAGATCAAAACCATGAGTAATATCACAACATTTTCAGGTGATTTTTCAGCTAAAGGTATGAAAATAGGCATTGTTGCAGGCCGTTTTAATGACTTTATTGTCGATAATTTAATTTCAGGCGCAATTGACTGTTTAGTACGCCATGGAGTTAGTGAAAGTGATATTGAGTTGGCACGCGTGCCGGGCGCAGTTGAAATTCCATTAGCGGTACAACGGATGGGGCGCACAGCAAAATATGATGCCATTATTGCGTTAGGTACGGTGATTCGTGGTGGCACACCTCATTTTGAATATGTTGCAGGCGAATGTGCAAAAGGTTTGGGTCAGCTAACATTACAAATGGATATTCCAGTCTCATTTGGCGTGCTAACCGTTGATACCATTGAACAAGCAATTGAACGTGCTGGCACTAAAGCGGGCAATAAAGGTGCTGAAGCTGCTATGGGCACTATAGAAATGGTTAATGTATTACGCCAAATTGAGAGTGCACAATAAATGGCAAGAGTATTGCCGCGCTCTCATTCTCGTGCTGCCGCTGTGCAGGCGTTATATCAAGCATTAGTGAATAATCAGCCGCCAGAAAAATCCGCATTAGATTTTGTAACAGCTGAAAATTCTGACAAGATGGATACCAAGTATTTTAATGGTCTGGTAGCCGGGGTTTCACAACAGATTGCAAATTTAGATACAGAACTAGCCTTTGCAGTTGATCGTAATTTAACGGAAATTGATCCTGTAGAAAGTTCAGTATTGCGACTTGCAGTATTTGAATTTATTCATCGCCCCGAAGTGCCGTATCGCGTGGTGTTAAATGAAGCAGTAGAATTAGCAAAAGCATTTGGTGGTGAAAAAGGTCATAAATACGTTAATGGCGTATTGGATAAAATGGGATCTAAACTTCGGGCTGTTGAATATAAGGCTTCAAAGGAGCGACGCAACAGGTCGTAATATTGTTCAACATTATAGGGTAAAAAATCCGTCATTGATCCTACGGTTACTTCGTTTCGGTATGCTTTTTAGCCGTAATCTAAAATAGATCCCCGCTAAAAAGCATACCGAAACGAAGTAACCGTAGGATCAATGACGATCTGGAAAGAAGAGGTGGTCTGTGAACGAATTTTCGCTAATTCAGAAATACTTTGAACAATTTACTACAGAACGTGATGATGTATTGCTCGGCATTGGCGATGATTGTGCTCTATTAAAGGCACCCACGAATCAGGTTATTGCCGTTTCGATTGATACCTTAGTTGAAGGTGTGCATTTCTTTGCCGATGTCGATCCCGAAAGTTTAGGTTATAAAAGTCTAGCGGTTGGCTTAAGCGATCTCGCTGCAATGGGTGCCAAACCTGCTTGGTTCACCTTGGCGCTAACCTTGCCAGAAGTGAATGAAACGTGGTTAGAAAAATTCTCTGGTGGCTTATCGAAGCTTGCAAATGGGCATCATATCCAGTTAATTGGTGGTGACACTACGGAAGGATCTTTAACGATAAGTATTCAAGTGCACGGCTTTGTTGACAAAAAAAAGGCAATGCGCCGCAGTAATGCCAAACTAGGCGATATGATTTATGTGTCAGGTTATTTAGGTGATGCTGGCGCTGCACTCAATTTACAATTAAAGCAGTTAAGTGATGACAAGCTAGACAATGATGATAAAGCCTATTTTAAGCAACGATTAGAGCGACCTACAGCGCGGGTTGCTTTAGGTCAACAATTATTAGGTTTGGCGACAGCTGCGATCGATATTTCGGATGGTTTACTAGTTGATTTGGCGCATATTATAGATAAAAGTGGCGTGGGTGCTAGATTAAGTTTAGCCAATTTACCGTTATCGAAATCGCTTGTCAAAATTAATCACAATGTTGCTCAAACGCTGGCTTTGCAAGCGGGTGATGACTATGAATTATGCTTTATTGTGCCGCCACAACACTATGCTGAAGTTGAAAAACGTTTTAAAGGTCAAGTGACACGGATCGGTATGATCACCGATGATGACGGTATTTATTATATTGATGATAACGATAAACTTGTCGAATTAATAGGGACAGGCTATGAACACTTCACACGTTAACTTTAGTGAGTTATTGAAGCGCCCAGCGTGTTTTTTAGGATTGGGATTTGGTTCAGGTTTAGCGCCAAAAGCGCCGGGTACATTTGGTACCTTAGCGGCTTTACCACTTTATTGGTTGATGCAAGACTTACCGTTAATTACGTATATATCGATAGTGGTGTTAGCGTTTATTGCGGGTATTTGGATCTGCCAGAAATCAGCAGAATGGCTACAAAAAGACGACCCGTCTGCCGTAGTGTGGGATGAGATTGTGGGTTATTTAATCACTATGATTGCTGCGCCTTCGGGTTGGCAATGGATGGTATTGGGCTTTGTACTGTTTCGCTTTTTCGATATTCTAAAACCATGGCCGATTAACTTAGCGGACAAAGCTATTCATGGTGGCTTAGGCATTATGGTGGATGATGTAATTGCAGGCATTTTTTCACTTGCAGTCATTCAATGGTTATATCACGTGTATCCCACGATGACCTAGTGAAGAGTTCAATAACACCGTTTGCCCTGAGCTTTATCGAAGGGCTTGGGATAAAACAGGTTATAATGTGTCTCAACGTAAGATAATTCATGTTGATATGGATGCCTTTTTTGCTTCGGTTGAACAAAGAGATAATCCTGACTATCGAGGCAAAGCACTGCTTGTAGGTGGTCAGCCTAATAGCCGAGGTGTGGTGGCAGCCTGTAGTTATGAAGCACGCAAATTCGGTATTCATTCTGCCATGCCGTGTTCGCAAGCTTATCGTCTCTGTCCACAGGCAATTTTTGTACCACCACGTTTTGAAGCCTACCGTGAAGTTTCAGAAAAAATACGCGAAATATTTTGGCGTTATGCCTGTGAGGTTGAACCTTTATCATTAGATGAAGCGTCTTTAGATGTCACTTACACCGCTGATTGTGGCGGCTCAGCTACACACATTGCCCAAGCCATTAAGCGTGATATTTTAGAAGAGACCAATTTAGTGGCTTCCGCAGGTGTTTCTTATAACAAATTACTTGCCAAAATTGCATCTGACATGGATAAACCCGATGGTTTATATGTGATTAAACCTGAGCAGGGTGAAGCCTTTGTTGCCCAATTAGCGATTGGCAAGTTTTATGGTATTGGCCCTGCTACTGAAGCCAAAATGAATAAGTTAGGCATAAAAACAGGACTAGATTTACGGCAATGGTCGCAACAAGACTTAATCGTTAATTTTGGTAAGTCAGGACAGTATTATTACACTATTTCACGTGGTATTGATGAGCGCCCTGTACGCAGCACACGGATACGAAAATCGCTAGGCAAAGAAACTACCTTTGCTACAGATGTATTGAATACGCAAGCATTGCTTGAACAGCTGGAATTATTAACAGAAACTGTTTTTGAACGATTACAAACGCTAAAACTCAAACCAAAAACACTGACGCTAAAAGTAAAATATGCCAATTTTCAGCAAGTCACTCGCTCGCAAAGTGTGGCTGAATCATTAAGCGAATTAAAGGATTTTAAAGCATTATTGCCAAGCCTACTCGCTCGCACAGAGGCTGGCAAGCAACCCGTAAGGTTAGTCGGGGTTACTGCCAGTGGCTTTGCACAACAAGATAGTAAGGAAGCGTGCCAACTTGATTTTCTCTAGCCTCCTAGTTGTGACTCTTAATGTGTATGCTTATGCTCAGGATAATGAGGCGCTAAAGCCTTAATACTTTTTAGTAGTTCGTCGGCATATTTGCTATCGGTATTTTGCTTGGTTCTCATCGCTGCAATGATTACTGCATGGTGTTTTTCTAATAGCTCAGTGTAGTTTTCTTGGCTAGATTTTACCCGTTGTGCAAGAAAATAGTCACTGCTTACCTCAATAATATTTTGCGCATGTTTTTCCTTGTTCATAACCCAACGTACTAATTGGTTTTGAGATTGAGCATCCGATTTTCCTGCTAAACTGACGATTAGATTTGTTGATCTTTTAATGGTGGTATGATCCTCAAGCATGGTTTGGATCCGTGCATGATCATCGAAAATTCCACATGGGATCTGACAGTGTGCATAAGCGTGCGGAGAGAACATAACACTAAGACCGATTATAGCTATCACCTTCAATAGTATAGATTTTCTAATATTTTTTAACATTTGTTGCTCCTCAAATTTAATAAGCGACTTATTGTATGGGTAATTGCTAGTCCCGTCTTGTTATTAATGCTGATACTGCTTTCATACTAGCTTGAATGAGACATTAATTATAACCGTTAGTTCGTCGTAATTAAACTACATTTGGATCTGAGAAAGTGACCATTTTTAAGGCTCTTTTGAAAAGTGAGTGGGTAACTTATAATTAACTGAAGCTATAAACTATTAAAAGTAACCTTATTATGATGACAGAATTGTTTCAACAAGCGCTACACATTAATTCACCTTGGTTGATTAAGTCAATTGATTTTAATGCAGAAAAAAAACGGCTTGATATCCATATAGACTTCAATCGAGGGAGTTCTTTTGCCGATCCTGATGCAGGCGAGAGCGAGG
>CAYTAM010000060.1:0-5823 GCA_964435685.1 uncultured Methylophaga sp.
CAGGATTGATTATTAGATTCTAAATAAAAATGTTAGACTTGTATAAATCTCGTCATCCCAGCATGCTTTTAGCTGGGATCTTATGGTAGTAGGCTAGATCCCCGCTTAAAGCTACGGCAATGACGAAAAATATAAATTTGCAATTTGAAGTGGTTTGGATATATACCCGTTGATTTTACGAAGATAAATCTTCTTGGTGCAAGCTATATAAGCTATTGCCGACCATCTTTTTAGCCGATGATTTTGCTTTGGCTGCATATTCTGCCAAATCTGCTTCATTTGTTATTTCATTAAAATTCAAGATCTTTACAGCGCCAATAGATAACGATAGCAATGGATAAAAGACAGTATTATTATAACGGTCTATTGCAGATATGCCTTGCTGCTCTATATGTTCATCATTATAGATCTTAGGATGTAACATAGTGAATGCTGACAATATCGCATAACACCGTTGTTGCCAGTCTTTGCTTTCAAACAGGATAATAAAATCATCTCCACCAACATGTCCCACAAAGTCTAGCTCAATATTCAGGTGGGAAACTAATAGCTCAGCAGTATATCTAATAACTTTATCACCTTTTCCAAAACCATAAATATCGTTATATGGCTTAAAGTTATCTAAATCGAAATAACACATCACTACATCATGCTGTTGTTTAATTACCTCAGCGGTATGTTCACTGATAGGAACATTGCCCGGTAAACCTGTAAGTGGATTAGCATGGCGTGCAGTAGTGATCTGTAATTCTGTGATTTGTTTAAGTAAGTCTATTAAACTACCCACACCTTGGTAATAGTTATGTTCAGTAATAATAAACATACCGTGCTGTAGCGATGAGCCTTGACTGGTAATACGATGACTTAGTTTATCAAGTGATAGAGATACGTCAGCAATGATAGGATCAGAATCCATAAATAAATGAATAAACTTCCTACCATGTAGTTCTCTACCATAGCGACTCGCATATAAGTTCATGATCTCATCACGCCAAACCATGCCCACAACCAAATTGTCATCATTAATTATAGGCAGTGCCGTCAGATCAGGTGCCTTATGAAAGCGTTCACCGACATTATTCACATCATCATTCACCATCACGGGAGTTAATGGAATCAACAAGCTTTGAACTAACGTATTTACCCTCGGTGTGCTGCCCCTGAAGGAGGGGACACCTCTTCTTTTAGAAAATAACTTGGTGGCAATATTACGCGGAGGGTAAAGTGATGGTCGGCCAAAATAGTAACCTTGAGAAAACTCAATACCCATATCAAGTGTTGTTAAATACTCTTCTCGAACTTCAATACCTTCACCAATTACTTTACAGTTTATGTCTTTGGCAAGATCAACCATTGATTGAACGAACTGCCGCTTATGTGGATCTTGATGAATATTTTGCATAAAATGACGATCAATTTTCACAAAATCAGGCTGAATTTCAGACCAGGTGCGCAAACCAGAATAACCCGAACCTAAATCATCAATAGCAATTGCAAAGCCCATCTTACGATAATGGTCAGTTGCATCTCGCATCAGCCTGTAATCATTAATCGGATATTGTTCGGTTAATTCAATTACAATTTGCTGGGCAGAGAGTCCAGCCTGTTTGATGAAGTCTAAGGTTAAACCATGCTGGTAATCATGCTGCAACAGTACTTCAGGTATTGTATTGATAAATAATTTATTATCAAGTTGTAGTTGGCCAAACTTTTTAATCGCCACTTCGCGGCATAATAAATCTAACTCTGCTAAACGACCGTGGCGACCTGCCGCATCAAACAAATTTATAGGTGAATGCAGCGGCCCATCGGAGGGCCCTCGAATTAATGCCTCATAACCATAAATCGTATTGTCTTTGATTGAAATAATAGGCTGAAATAACGGCGTTAGGGATGCTGTTTCTAAAATCTCTTCTAATGATTGATATTTTAATAATTCTTCGCTGGTCATATTCTGAACTTTGAACCTCTGAAAAAAGCATCCACCTAAATTGAGGATGCACTCATTAAAAATGACTCATTTCATAGTGATGAGAAATACACTAATGGAAGCATTTTTCTCATTTGTAGTGTAAATATAATGTTGGCTTGTTTTGCTATCATAGAAATGGGCAATACCTTCTGGAGCAATTTTTCCTGCTTTTGCCGTTTTATCTATTGCGGCAACACTCACCACTTGTGGCTGACTAGGATCGGCTAAAGAGATCAGTGCAACACCATTTGCCCTCTCTAAACTCGCAACCACATAATTAACATTATTAAGCGTTAATGTAACCAGCATTTCGGGCTCAGAACCTTTATTATCACTTCTGGATTCAGGGTAAAAACCTGCCGCATCAACCATTGAATCAATTTGATTGGCTGTATCGCCCAATAAATCACCCGTTGTAGCATCAAATACACTAATTGTACGTCCGCCACCGGCGGGGCCTTTGCTAGTTTTAGAGGCTTTAGGATCGGTATCACCCTCATCGGCAGTAATGAGATAGTTTCCGTCAACAGTTAAGGCAATGCCATCTGGCTCTCTTAATGCGGTTAATTGCGAGTTAAAATCAATAATGCCATCATCAGCAATATCTGCCGGATGAGACGTTATTCCTAAACCAAAAGCGCCGGTGATAGTAGCCGTTTTAGTATCAACGACAATAACGCCATTATTTTCTTGTAGCACCACCCATGCTGTTGAGCCATCTGCTGAAAAAACACTATATTCAGGCTCAAGTACATCTGGTTTATTATCAATTAAGGGAAACATAAATAGCTCACCCTGTTTTTCTTTAGCTTTAACATCAATACCACGGAATGTACCTACCACAACGTACTCTTTATCAATTTTGCCATTACCATTAAGATCTAGTGGCTCTTCGGAGATTACGCCATCGCCATTCCAATCAATTTCACGTTCTATAAAACGCTTATCCTGCTCTTTTACAAAGCCTACTACACCCGTTAAATCGGATAATTCAATCGCTGTTGCGGTTATTTTCAGTGGATCTGCATCTAAATTAATAAGTGTAAGGCTGCCATTTGGTGAGCTATAGGTATTATCCTTACGATCTAAAATAAATGCTTCTGCTTCATTGGGGATCAGTGCAAATTGACCGCTTGGATCAATAACTACCGCATCAGGGCCAATTCCAGAGTCTACTGTTTGCAACACGACTCCCGTTGTTACATCACGAATTTCTACGCGGCCGTTAGCAGTAGCAGAAGCAGCTTGAATGGATGCCAATAAATAATTGTAGCTGGGATGCAAAGCCACCGATGTTATTTGCTCACCTTTAGAGAGATCTAATTTAATACGTTGGGTTAATGCAGGTTTTTCAGGTGACACTAGTGAATAGATATCAATAATGCCTTTTTTACTATTTGATATCGCTGCCTGCTGGCGCGAAGCTTGAATACTAATTACCTCCGTACCTTTGTTATCAGCTGTTTTAATGGTATTAACGTGCTCAATAGTGGCAATATTGCTTGCAAAAGCAGTGCTAGCAAATGCCAGGATTACAATAGACATAACCACTATATATTTAGTTGATCTCATATTAACACCTTATAAAAGGTAAAAAATGACCTACCAGCAAAATAGCTAGTAGGCCTTAAATTCTACAAAAATGGGTTTAGATCCAACTTAGAAATCAATCATAGCGCGCACTTGGAATGCTTCGATATCATCATCACGTTGAGTTGTACCGGGGTATTCAACAGTGGCATTAATATAATTTGCCATAAAGCGAATAGTCGGTGTTGCATACCAATTTAGACCTATGGTTGTGATACCGCCTTCTTCACCCAATGTATTTACCGCCAATCCCGTGTCATATAAATCAATATCAGAATAACGCACAGCGATCTCCCATGCACCAAAACCACCTTGACCTACTATGCTATTAGGTGTGACACGTTTGAACTCACCTGATTTTGCTGAATATCTACGTGATTCACCGGTTAAGAAGTAACTTCCGTAAACATACCAACCATCAAAATCAACATCATTGGTAGTGGTACTTACTTCTTTTTTGAAGTATTCAGCTTGTGCAGAAAATGGACCGAAGACCGCAGCACCCTCTAAACCAAATGTGTTAGCATCTTCCACGCCATCAATTCTTGTACTAAAAGGGCGGCTATTAATGATATGAATTTCTGGGCGAGCACGGAAGCGTTGGTCATCATAAACCCCACTCACTAAGCCGTCTTTTTCATATTGTTGGTGATGGATAGAAGCGCCAAGGTGAATGACTTGTGTTTTCTCTGCCATTGGCGCAAAGGTTACACGTGCACCATAGCCATAATCTTCATTTTTTTCATCATTATTGTTCTCCATGCCTTGCATATGGATCCCGGTGATAAATGACCAGTTATCACCGTGGGTTTGTAGACTTAGACCATTTTTACGACCCACCGCAAATACATCATTAACTGCGCTACGCTCCATAAATGTGATGTATTTAGAGCTGGTATTATCTTCAAGTCCATTACCTAAACGGTGGTTACCCAGTGTTAATGTAACAGGCTTAAAGCCTTTATAGGCAATATATAAATCTTTTGTCGAAAGATCATCTTCTGCAAAATCAAGTTGTGCTTTATAGGCCCAATCACTAAATACAGTACCTTTCATAAATAGGCGAGCACGGCGAAATTCAGAGCCGTCACCATCTAAATCCCGGTCATCATCAAGAAAGGCATAATCAGTCATAATACGACCACCGATTTTAGCAGTGAAATCACCATCACCCGATTTGATGCTTAAGCGACCACCTTTTAAACTAACCGATGTAGCTTCTTTTGCTACTTTGTCAACTTTGTTGACTACTTCTTGCGAAGCTTCTTGGTCAGCTTTAGCTGCATTAGCTAATAAGTCATAATCTTGCGCGCTGATTGTGCCTTTATCACGTAAGACTTCTAATAAATCAAGCATTGCATCGTTGTTTGCTTGTACTGGTATTACAGTTGCGCCAAGTAAAGTAGCTGCAATAAATAAAGATGTTGTTTTAAGTTTCAAGGGATTGTCCTCGTAGTTAATTAGTTAAAATGTTAGGTACGGAATATATTTCCGTTGTCACACAGTAACGATTAAATATTTCAATATGATTACAAGAAATAGTAAAAAAGAATTAAATTGCAAAAATGCAGGTATTTTGTGGTTATTTTGCAACATTTAAGCTGCGAAAATTGGATCTTGAAAAATAGCTTTTACGCCTCATATATAAAGCACCCTCGATTAAACAGGTGTTGTTATGTTTCGACTATTATTTATAGCGTTTTTATTAATTCCCTTAATAGAAATTTATTTTTTAATTAAAGTAGCTGATGTTATTAGTGCTGGCTGGACCATCTTTGCAGTTGTTGCCACCGCCGTTATCGGTGCGGGTTTATTGCGTATTCAAGGAGCATCAACCTTGTTACGGGCGCAATCAAGCCTGTCAAAAGGCACTGTGCCTACAATGGAAATGATGGAAGGCTTTGTATTAGCATTAAGTGGCGTGCTGTTACTGACACCAGGATTTTTTACCGATACATTTGGGTTTATTTTATTAATACCCCCTGTAAGGCGTTGGTTAATTAATCGCAAAGTGACCAATGCCTCTTTTCGCGCAGGGAGTTTTAACACCCATAATAGTGACTCAACAATTATCGAGGGTGAAATTGTTGAGGACGAGGACGATCCACGCTTACGATAATTTTTTAACATTGCCCTTGAAGTTTATTTTACACCCCCCATATTGGAACAGGTAAACCATTTTTTAAACATTTTAAGGAAATATTGATGAATATTCGTCCCCTACATGACCGTGTGATCGTGCGTCGCATGGAAGAAGAAAC
>CAYTAM010000060.1:5923-7841 GCA_964435685.1 uncultured Methylophaga sp.
TTTGGCGCAGATGCGCGTAGTTTAATGGTCAACGGTGTAAACATCTTGGCTGATGCAGTAAAAGTAACATTAGGTCCTAAAGGTCGTAACGTTATTGTGGATAAGAGCTACGGTGCACCAACAATTACTAAAGATGGTGTTACTGTTGCTAAAGAAATTGAATTAGATAATAAGTTCGAAAACATGGGCGCACAAATGATAAAAGAAGTAGCATCGCATACTTCTGATGCTGCTGGTGATGGCACCACAACAGCAACCGTACTGGCGCAAGCTATTTTACGCGAAGGTGTAAAAGCGGTTGCTGCGGGTATGAACCCAATGGATCTAAAGCGCGGTATTGATAAGGCCGTTGCAGTAGCGGTAACAGAATTAGAAGGCATGTCAGTCGCCTGTGATGACGATAAAGCCATTGCCCAAGTAGGGACTATTTCTGCAAACTCAGATGAATCTGTTGGTGGCATTATTGCTGAAGCTATGCAAAAAGTAGGTAAAGAAGGTGTTATCACAGTTGAAGATGGCAGTGGCTTCGATAATGAGTTGGATGTGGTTGAAGGCATGCAATTTGATCGCGGTTATCTTTCTCCTTATTTTGTTAATGACCAACAAACAATGACCGCTGATCTTGAAGATCCCTATGTACTGTTATTTGACAAAAAGATCTCCAATATTCGTGAATTGCTACCTACCCTAGAAGCCGTTGCTCAAGCAAGCCGTCCACTGCTGATTATTGCAGAAGATATAGAAGGTGAGGCGTTAGCCACATTGGTTATCAATAGCATGCGCGGCATCGTTAAAGTCTGTGCTGTTAAAGCCCCTGGTTTTGGTGATCGTCGTAAAGCAATGTTGCAAGATATTGCCACATTAACGGGCGGTGTTGTGATTTCTGAAGAAGTCGGCTTAAGCCTTGAAAAAGTCACACTAGAGGATCTTGGTCAAGCGAAGAAAATTGCCATCAGCAAAGAAAATACTACTATTATTGATGGCGCCGGCAATCACAGTGATATTACTGCTCGCGTTGACCAAATTCGTGCCCAAATCGAAGACTCATCGTCTGATTATGATAAAGAAAAATTGCAAGAGCGTGTTGCTAAACTAGCTGGTGGTGTTGCGGTTATTAAAGTAGGCGCAGCCACTGAAATGGAAATGAAAGAGAAGAAAGCACGTGTTGAAGATGCGTTGCACGCAACCCGTGCAGCCGTTGAAGAAGGCATTGTTGCAGGTGGCGGGGTTGCGCTGATCCGCGCCGAATGTAGCTTGGGCAATCTCAAAGGCGATAACCATGATCAAGATGCAGGGATCAAGATTGCGCGTCGTGCCATGGAAGAGCCTTTACGCCAAATTGTCGCTAATGCCGGTGAAGAAGCCTCTGTTATCTTAAATGCAGTGGCTGCAGGTAAAGGTAACTATGGTTACAACGCAGCAACAAATGAATACGGCGATATGATTGACATGGGTATTCTTGATCCAACAAAAGTCACACGGACTGCATTGCAAAATGCAGGTTCAGTTGCGGGCTTAATGTTGACTACAGAAGCCATGGTTGCTGATGCACCACAAGATGCAGCAGCAGCAGTGCCTGATGTGGGCGGCGGTATGGGCGGCATGATGTAACCAAACATTTCCACCAGTCGTCTTTTTAGTCGCTCGGCGTTAGATAGGGATTTATCCGCTCCTCATGTATTAGCATACACTCTGGAGCTCAAAATCTTCCATATTGCCAGCGGCAAAAGTCACGATTTTAAGTCCTTATAAAAAAAGCCTCGTTCATTTATTTGAATGGGGCTTTTTTGTATCCACCAGTGACCATCTAAAAAGTAGATTTCTGTTTCATCATCCGAGGCACCTTCCTGTTTTTGTCACTATGCACTGTGGCACTGCCCTGTGATCCCTGCGGCTACCCCAGTCAAGCTGAGCACAA
>CAYTAM010000061.1:0-7767 GCA_964435685.1 uncultured Methylophaga sp.
ATAGTGTGATGGGTGCTGGATATTTACGTTACTTCAAATTCTGCTCAATAGCATGTAATACCATCATGGGATCTGTTGCAGCAGTAATAGGTCGACCAATAACTAAATAATTGCTACCCGCAGCCAATGCTTCGGCAGGTGTCATAGTACGATGCTGGTCGCCTTGTTCACTATTTGCAGGACGGATCCCCGGCGTGATTAACTGAAAATCCTCGCCATGTTGGGCGCGTAGTTGTGATGCTTCCTGTGCTGAGCACACTACACCATCCAAGCCACTTTCACCGGCTAGTTTTGCCAGCCTTAATACGGTGTCAGTAATTGTCCCTTGTAAACCAATTTGATCAAAATCCTGTTGATCCATACTGGTTAATAATGTCACAGCAATTAATAACGGTCGATCATAAGCATTGCCAAGGGCTGTGCGTGCTGCCATCATCATTGCCTTGCCACCGAGTGCATGTACATTCATCATCCAGATACCTAGATCGGTAGCGGCAGCACAGGCCTTGGCAACGGTAGTGGGAATATCGTGATATTTTAAATCAAGGAAAATATCAAAGCCTTGTTGAACCAATGTCTCGACAATATGAGGCCCTGATCGGGTAAATAACTCCTTACCTATTTTTAGTTTACAACGAGCAGGATCTAATTGCTTAGCCAGTGCTATAGCAGCCTCTGCCGAAGGATAATCAAGCGCAACAATTATTTTTGAATTTGACATAGGGGTTCCAACAAAATTAAGGCGAGTTTCATGCCGGCTATAACCGCTCGTCATTGATCCTTCGGTTACTACGTTTCGGTAGCTTTTAGCCGGGATCTAAGTTAAAGAGGTGATAATGAACACTATTTTACCTGAGATAACGGTGAAAATGGTATCGTATGTCGAAATTATTTTTGAGTAAGCCAATGGAATTTGAAGTTTTTACACAAGATGGCCATGCGCGACGCGGGCAATTGAGCTTTGCACGAGGCACGATTGAGACTCCCGCATTTATGCCTGTGGGTACTTACGGTTCCGTCAAGTCAATGACACCAGAAGAGGTCACTGCAACAGGGGCGGAGATAGTATTGGGTAATACCTTTCATTTAATGTTGCGCCCAGGAACAGACATTATCAAACAGCATGGTGGTCTGCATGATTTTATGCACTGGCAAGGCCCTATTTTAACGGACTCAGGTGGCTTTCAAGTATTCAGCTTGGGCGAGCTGCGTAAAATAACTGAAAAAGGAGTAGAGTTCAGATCGCCTATTGATGGTAGCAAGGTATTTTTAGGGCCTGAAGAATCAATGACGGTTCAGCGTGATCTAGGCAGTGATATTGTGATGATTTTTGATGAATGTACACCGTATCCAGCAGATGAAAAAACCGCCGAAAAATCAATGCAACTATCATTACGTTGGGCGCAACGTAGCAAAGATGCGCATGGTGACAACCCATCGGCGCTATTTGGTATTGTGCAAGGTGGTATGCATGAACATTTACGAGGTATCTCACTGCAAGGCTTATCGGAGATTGGTTTTGACGGTTATGCCATTGGAGGCTTGTCTGTTGGCGAGCCCAAAGAAGATATGTTAACAATTCTTGACTATTTATCTACACGATTACCAGCTGATAAACCGCATTATTTGATGGGGGTAGGGCGCCCCGAAGATTTGGTTGAAGCGGTAACACGTGGCATTGATATGTTTGATTGCGTGATGCCCACGCGCAATGCGCGCAATGGTCATTTGTTTGTACACAATGGCGTAATAAAGATCCGTAATAGTCGTTACAAAACAGATACGGAGCCGCTAGATCCGTTGTGTGACTGCTACACCTGTAAAAACTATAGCCGCTCGTATTTGAATCATTTAGATAAAACAGGCGAAATGCTTGGCTCACGCTTAAATACCATCCACAATTTATATTATTATCAGACCTTAATGGCGGGTCTACGTGATGCTATTTCTGCAGGGACATTAGCAGAGCTTAAACGTGAGTTTTATGAATTGCGTGCAAAGGTGGCATAACTAATTAGTGTTTCACTATACAAGGAAAGGCTAGCCTGTGGCATAATTGCAGTCTTTTATGTCATTTGAGAGTTAAATAATGTTAGATTTTCTAATTTCACCGGCATTGGCTGACGCAGCTGATGCACCAGCTGCATCAGGTCTAGGAATGATGGACTTTGCATTCCCTGTTATATTATTAGCGCTATTTTATTTTATGCTGATCCGCCCACAATCAAAACGGGCGAAAGAACATCGTTCAATGCAAGGGGCATTAGCAAAAGGCGATGAAATTGTCACTGATGGGGGCTTAATGGGTAAAATTGTTAGTATCGGCGACAATGCCATTACAGTTAAATTAGCGGATAATCTTGAAGTTAAAGTGCGGCGCGAATCAATTAATTCAGTGTTGCCAAAAGGTACGTTGAAAAAGCTATAAACGCTATGCTGTTTGTCCTGAATTTGTCGAGGGATGAAAGCGTGAGTTACTAAGGATCTCCAAAAAATGAATCAATACCCTATGTGGAAAAACATGCTGGTTATCGCAGTTATTGTGATAGGCATTTTGTTTGCACTACCTAATTTATATAAGTCTGATGACGCGATCCAAATCTCTGCCGGTCGGCAAGGGACGGTTGATCTCGCTTTTGTTGCCAAAGTTGAGGCGGCATTAAAAACAAAATCAATTGATTTTAAACGCGCCGAACTCGAAAATGACCAACTGATGATTCGTTTTGCTGATGCAGATACGCAGCTAAAAGCACAAGAAGTATTACAGTTAGCCGGTTTAGGTGACTATACAATAGCACTTAATCTTGCCCCGAACACCCCTGGATGGTTAGCTGCATTTGGTGCTAGACCTATGAGTTTAGGCTTAGATCTACGTGGTGGTGTCCATCTTTTAATTGAAGTTGATATGGCGAGCGCTGAAAAGAAAGCGCTTGAAGGCTATGCCAGTGATTTGCGGGAGTTATTTCAACGAGAGAAAATCCGTAATAAACGTATTCAAATTGATACAGATAAGTTAACCGTTGGTTTTCGCAGTGCTGAGTATCGGGATTTGGCCGAAAGTAAGATCGACAGTGAGTTTAATCAACTTATTGTAGCAACATTAGAAGATGGCACAACCCCCTCTATTACTGTTATTCTGACGGAAGTAGCAAAACGTGAAGTACGTTCTTTTGCCTTGCAACAAAACATTACTACACTACGAAATCGTATTAATGAGTTGGGTGTGGCAGAACCCACAGTGCAGCAACAAGGCGATAGCCGTATTGTAGTGCAACTACCTGGAATACGTGATTCAGCCAGTGCCAAAAAATTACTAGGCTCTACGGCAACATTAGAATTTCGTTTGGTGGATCATGAAAATGATGCGCAAGATGCCGTTAATGGTCGGATCCCCGTAGGTTCAAGATTGTATTATCACCGTGATGGTCGGCCTTTTTTACTTGAAAATCGCGTTATGCTAACGGGTGAGCGTATTATTAATGCGATTTCTACATTAGATTCAGAATCGGGTACACCAGCAGTATCCATTACCTTGGATGGTAAAGGTGCAAGCCAGATGAGCAATGCCACCAAGGATAATATTGGCAACCCAATGGCAGTGGTTTTTATTGAGTCTGAAATTGTAACGCGTGAGATTGACGGTGAAATTGTTAAAACATCACGTGAGAAGCCTGAAGTGATCAATGTGGCTACGATCCGCGCCCAGCTGAGCAGAAAATTCCAAATCACCGGTTTAGATTCGCCAGAAGAAGCCTTTCAATTAGCATTACTGCTCCGTGCAGGTGCATTAGCAGCACCGATTGAAATTGTTGAAGAACGTACTGTGGGTCCTAGTTTGGGCAAAGAGAATATCTCTCAAGGCTTCAACTCGGTGATGATTGGTTTTGTGTTTGTGCTTATCTTTATGGCTGTGTGGTATCGCGTATTTGGAGCTGTAGCTAATTTGGCATTAGCCTTTAATTTGGTGTTGATCGTGGCGTTATTATCAATGTTGCAGGCTACGCTCACTTTGCCGGGTATTGCCGGAATTGTATTAACAGTGGGTATGGCAGTGGATGCTAATGTACTTATTTTTGAGCGGATCCGAGAAGAGTTACGGGCGGGAAACAATCCTCAAACAAGTATTCATGCGGGCTATGCCAAGGCGTTTTCTACTATTGCTGATGCCAATATTACCACTCTGATTGCGGCTATTGTGTTGTTCGGTTTTGGTACTGGGGCAATTAAAGGTTTTGCAGTGACCTTAATATTTGGTATTGCCACGTCCATGTTTACTGCGATTATCGGCACACGTGCTGTAATTAACTTAATCTACGGCAACAAGAACAAGCCAAAATTATTAATTTAGGAGTAACGACTCATCTCATCGCTGAAATCCACTATTTCTGCTTTTAGAAATAATAAGTTTCAGCAACAATCTGGGTCGCTACCTTAATAAATTATCTACTGATCAAGTAGCTATTTTAAGGATCGTTAAATGCAATTTTTAAAAGAACAAACTAATTTTGATTTTATGGGGAAACGCAAGATTGCGACGATATTCTCCGCAATTTTGATCATCCTCTCAGTTTACTCCTTAGTAGTAAATGGTTTGAATTTTGGTATCGATTTTACCGGCGGCACCATGATCGAGGTAGGCTACCAAGAAGAAGCCAATTTAAATAAAATTAAAGATATTATTGAACAAGGTGGCTATGAAGATGCGATAGTGCAGACCTTTGGCTCCATTCACGATGTGTTAATCCGGTTGCCGATAGTTGAAGGTAAAGACATGGCATCATTAAGCAATGAGGTTGTGGCGACACTGCAAGCCGCGCATTCAACACCTATTGATGTAAGGCGTGCAGAATTTGTGGGACCACAAGTGGGTGAAGAGCTAACCGAACAAGGTAGTCTGGCCATGTTATATGCATTGATCGGTATTTTGATTTATGTATCACTACGCTTTGAATATCGTTTTGCGATAGGTTCGGTGGTCGCTTTAGTGCATGATGTGGTGTTGACTTTGGGGATCTTTTCATTATTTCAATTACAGTTTGATTTAACAGTATTAGCAGCAATATTAGCGATTATAGGGTATTCACTTAACGATACCATTGTGGTCTTTGATCGGATCCGAGAAACCTTTTTGCGACAGCGTAAAGGTAGCCCTATCGAAATTATTAATCGTGCATTAAATGACACCTTAAGCCGTACATTAATGACGTCGACCACCACATTATTAGTGGTTGTTTCATTATTTGTTTTTGGTGGTGAAGTCATTCATGCGTTCTCAATTGCATTAATAATAGGCATTATTATTGGCACCTATTCTTCAATTTATATTGCCAGTAATGCTGTATTAGCAATGGGTGTCAGCAAATCGGACTTATTGCCACCGGTGAGAGATGATGACCAAGAAATTGGTGAAGATGGTAGTCAAGTTTAATAACGTTAGAAACAGCCTCCCCTCTGTTATTTAAAAGAAAGAGATTTATATAGCTGTTGGCTGTTAGGGTCTTTAGCTTGGCTACGGTTAATAGGCATAGCGATCACCTCGGCTTTTTTAGGTGGCGCAGTGTGTTTGTTAAGATGTTCGACTGATTCTACACTCAAAATACGTATGCCTGATAAATCACTGTCAAAACTAATAAAGGTGGCAAATTCTTCCAAGCCTTGCAGGATATTCCTAGTTTCTAGTTCAAGCGCTTTTTTAGACATGGGATTATTCGATACCTTAATTCGTCAAAAAAGTTATCGGATGTAAGCATGATTTCTTAAGTCCAAATAAGTAAAAAGGGCGGGTTAATTGAACTTTCTTTAATATTGTCTCTCTAATGGTGAGAGAATTTATAAATTTAGGAGTTTTTCCTAATTTTATAGTTAAGAAATGGGTGTATATTATAGGAAGTAATCACGAGGACTAACGATGAAAACGATAAAAACATGGCTATTTGGATTGGTATGTTGCTTAGTATTACCTGTGCAAGCCGAGGTGCTTGATGTTCAGCTTCATTATATTGGACCGACAGAAGGTAGTGTTTGGCTGGGTGTGCAGCAAGGCTTAGATGAGGCCAATCTCCAAGGCGCATTTTTAAGCCAAAAATATAGCCTAACCCCCATTTCTTTGGAGGAGTTAGCACAGCAAGAGTCTATCACCGCTATACTAGTGGCAGGGGATGCAGAGCAGGTATTAGCAGTCGCACAAACTAAACAGTTTGCCAATATTGCTGTTTTTAATTTGATATCTGACAGTGACAGCTTGCGCAGTGCGTGTGTACCTAATCTATTGAATATCACCTTAAGTAAAAAAATGAAGCAAGATGCTGTGGCGCAGATGTTAGCTAAAAACCCTGACTCAACAGCACATGCTCAGGTTTGGCATGAAGACTTTGTAAAGTTTGCAGCACGTCAATTAAATCGTCGCTTTCTTAAAGCACATGGCGTGGTTATGAATGATGATGCATGGTCAGGATGGGCGGCAGTAAGATTAATATCTGAGACTGTTGTGCGGATACAAAGTACGGATGCGACGGTTATGCTTGATTTCATAAAAAATGCGCCTCCCTTTGATGTTCAAAAAGGGGGTGGAGCAACTTTTCGTGACACTGGGCAGTTACGTCACTTAGTAATATTGGTTGAAAACGACAAGATTATTGCCGAAGCGCCACTTAGCGGTGTGGTGGGTGGTTTAGATAGTCTTGGTTTGGTATCATGTAAATAATTTAGAACCACTTAAACTTTTAAGTAAGGGAAACAAATAAAATGAAATTAAAATATCTACTTGTTGCGTCATTGCTTTTTGCCAGTACGTCAGTCTGGGCCGATCCTACCTATCGACTATTTGTAAGCAATGAAAAAAGTGACACGCTCACTGTAATTGACTCACGGACCGGCAAAATAGAAACAACAATAGCGATTGGTGACAGACCACGAGGTATTGGTTTTTCGCCCGATAAAAAAATATTGTATGTGGCAATAAGTGAAGAGAATGCTATTGTAAGGGTGGATGTGGCGACCTTGGAAATACTGGGAAAATTGGAAAATATCAAAGATCCTGAAACCTTTGATGTTCATCCAAATGGTAACTTGTATGTATCAAATGAAGATGATGCTAAAGTGTCGGTGATTAACCCTGAATCTGGTAAGATCCTTCACGAAATAAAAGTGGGTATTGAGCCAGAGCCTGTGGCGGTCTCACCCAATGGTGATATTGTATTGGTTGCAAGCGAATCGTCTAATATGGTGCATATGATTGATACCGAAACGCATCAAGTTGTTGCCAATATTTTAGTGGGCGCGCGCCCACGTGGTCTATTCTTCAATGGTGATGGTAGTCTTGCTTATGTTAGCAGTGAGATTGGTAATGAAGTGGCTATTATAGATATCGAAAAGCGTGAAATTATTAAAACAGTGTCTGTTGATAATATAGAAAAGTCAAAACCGATGGCATTGGTATTAAGCCCGGATGAAAAAACCTTATATATGACAACAGGACGTGGCAATAGCGTAGCGGTTTTTAATGCTGAAACATTAGAGCTTCTGTCAACAATAGCTGTAGGTAAACGTGTTTGGGGCGTGGCATTGAGTCGTGATGGTTCAACACTGTTTACCGCTAATGGTTTAAGTCACACGGTGTCAATGGTTGATACGGCTGCGGGCAAATCAACAATGGAAATTGAAGTAGGTCAATTCCCTTGGGGTTTGGCGCTTGATGACTAACAGCTGAAGCAAGCTTAAATATATACCCGTGATCATTCAATGTGTGAAGATTTAGGGCAAAAATAG